>QBUV01000188.1 GCA_013572355.1 Candidatus Methanogaster sp. | reverse complement strand
TGATGGGTTCGAATCCATCCCTTTCCAGTGCTTTAATGATCTCTTTTGAGGATAAGATTGGCAGTTTCATGCCATGCTCGCCTGCAACGGTGTAGTTACGTACTCGCTCAGTACAATCGAGTCACTGGCAGTTTTCAGATCGACTCCCGCATCCGCCAACACCTCTTCCAAAATCCCTATATCTCGTGCAGACTCGAGATATAGCTCAACAGCCTCAACTATATTCTCCTTTGCCTCCCCGATGGTCTCGCCCTGACTTACAACCCCCAGTTCGGGGGACATTATCGAATATCCACCTTCTATCTCTTCTCTTATGAGCGCAGTAAAAATTATTCTCATTCCATCACCATGATCGAGCTAATCTGTCTCTGCTTATACTATACTCTTCTTCGCCAATCTTCTCTTAAAAGTTCGCCGCGGGAAATGCGAGAGGCATCTGAAAACTCCCCGCCGCAAAACCTGAAGCAAAAAAGAGAACCCGGCGGAGCGGGCAAACACTGCCAGCATGATCAGCACAGCAGCACCATCACCTCAACGTATCCCGATTGCGCCCGCCGCGGCTTGCAGGATTGCACCGAAGAAAGAATAAATAAGGACGCAGACGTAATAACCACCTCATGTCGGAAGTCAAGATTTTTTGGGACCCAAGAGGATTCGAACTCGACTCGCTTGGAAAAAAGAAGTATCTGAGGGCAACCGATGGCGACACGCCATACATATCCGTGCCGATCAGGATGCTTTCCATCGACACTCCCGAGGTACACTACCCTGGCACAAAAAAGCCGTCAAAGAGCGACGATGACCTGATGCAACTCGCAGAATGGATCGATGCTGGCTATGCGCCTGTGAGCGACGGGCTTGGGGCGCACCTCTATCCGCGGCTTGCCACAGGCACGGCAGGCACGCTTCATGAGGTGCAGGGGGAGGCGGCAACAACCGCGTTTGAGGAACTGCTGACAGAACGGCTGACAAAGCCAAGCGGCAGAAAGAGGAGCGTCTATATCCGGGCTGCGGATCAGCACTTCGACCAGTACGGCAGGCTTCTTGCGTACATGGCGCCGGACTACAGCAAAAAGGAGCGAGAAACCCTATCCCGGGAAGAGTTGGCGTCGTTTAACCTCCTCATGGTCAAGTCGGGCTGGGCTGCCACGTTCCTGATCTTCCCGAGCATCCCGGCATACCCTGATCTTGTGGACTTCCAGGAGGCTGCAAAGACCGCCTACGAAAGCAGGATCGGCGCATGGGCTGATCCACTCGCGCTCACCGGCTACGAGTTTCGGATGTGCATACGGCTCTTCGGGATCACAAAGAAACTTGTAGCAGGCAAAAAACTGACAGGATATGAGAAGTACGGATACGTGTCCCGGTTTTGCGCGGATATGACCACAAGGGAGATATTTTATCCGGGATCGTATCACCGGGTTTCCCCGTACAACCGGCTCTTCGTCTGGGCAGAGGATGTCGGTGACGCGGTGGCCAAATTAAACCTCCTGCCGGCAGGTGCGAGCGACTGACCTCGGTCAAAATCGCGAACGCATCAGCACCGCATGGAGAACCTTTCCGCGAATACAGGTCATTTGCAGGTATTCGCGAATGTCTATAAGTACGATGAACTCGATTACCACATAATCAGCCATGACAGCGAAAACGATACCAGAGATCAATGAACGGATCCGGGATGGCAGCGCGTGCGTCCTCACGGCAGAGGAGATGACCGGGTACATACGTGAGCACGGCGCAGGAAAAGCGGCGCAGGAGGTCGATGTAGTCACGACAGGCACATTCGGGGCGATGTGTTCGTCAGGCGTGTTCTTGAATTTCGGGCATTCTGATCCACCGATCCGGATGCAGCGCGTGCATTTAAATGGCGTCGAGGCGTATTCGGGCATAGCCGCAGTCGATGCATATCTCGGCGCAACACAGCCGTCCGATTCGGACGAATCTTATGGTGGCGGGCACGTGATCGAGGATCTGATCGCAGGGCGGGAGATCGATGTACATGCCGAATCATCCGGAACTGACTGCTATCCGCGCAAGATACTGGATACCAGCATCACGATTAATGATCTGAATCAGGCGGTGATGCTAAACCCGAGAAACGCGTATCAGCGGTACGCTGCCGCAACAAACTCGACAAAACGCACCCTGTACACATACATGGGAACGCTCCTTCCGGGATTTGGCAATGTCGCATACTCTGGTTCCGGCGTGCTCTCGCCGATCTTCAATGATCCCGAGTTCAGGACGATCGGCATCGGTACAAGGATATTCCTGGGCGGTGCGAAGGGGCACGTGGTCGGTAGCGGAACCCAGCACGATCCTGATAACAGTTTCGGAACACTGATGGTCTCAGGAAATCTCAAGGAGATGGATACGCGATACGTGCGCGGCGCTGTCTTTCGCGGATACGGGATCAGTATGTATGTCGGGATCGGCATCCCGATACCGATTCTAAACGAGGAGATCGCCGCGGCAACAGGGATTAGCGATGCAGAGATCAGAACGAATATCCTGGACTATGGGATATCCGGACATCCCGCTTTGCAAGAGGTAACGTATGAGGATTTAAAGTCCGGAATCGTTGACATTAATGGAAAAGAGGTTCGAACTTCCCCCCTTTCGAGTTTTCATATCGCACGGACGATTGCAGATGAACTCAAAGGATGGATCAATGATGGCGAGTTCTTCGTGAGCAGTCCGGCAGAGCGGCTGCAAAGACGCGGCACAGTAAAGCCGATGCGAGAGGTCCATGGGCAACGGCTGGTGCGGGATGCGATGTCTGAACGTGTGCGCACCGTCGGCATACACACAGAGATCAAAGAGGCGGCTGAACTGATCATCGAGGGCAAATTCAATCACCTGCCAGTGCTATCGGAGGACGGCGCCCTTGTCGGAATCGTCACCTCGTGGGATATCTCAAAAGCAGTGGCACGCGGGGACGCTGGCACCGTCAGGAGCGCAATGACTGGGCGCGTGGTCACAAGCACCCCTGATGAGTTTGTCGAGATTGCGGTTAGGAAGATGGAACGGCACAAGATTTCAGCGCTTCCGGTGATCGATCCGGACCGGAAGGTCATCGGGATGGTCACGAGCGGGGACCTGAACAAACTGCTGGTGCGGAGATGATGAAAGGTACGGTTATCTTTGACGATTGCCAGAAGATGCAGATAGCCCCAGACCTCAAAGATTGAAAAGACCAATGATACAACTATATGGTGGGGCGGCTGTTGCTTGTGGTTCTGTGACGTGTTTTGGAATGAGGCCAATACCCCCTGATCCACACTTACCCGATAATCTTATAACGGTGCAGGACTTGTGTGATGTTGGGTGATTCCCAATGGTCAGTGTAAATAAATATGGATACCGGGCATTTCAAGAGATGCTCGATTGCGCAGAGGAACTCGATATTGGAGTATCAGAGTTAAAGAACGGAGCAACCATCGTCGACGCTGGTGTGAAGGCAGCGGGCGGATACGGTGCTGGCATGTATCTCTCAAGGTTATGCCTTGCAGATCTCGCAGACCTCAAGTACATACCATACCAACTGGGCGACTACACCGTCCCCGGCATTCAGGTTGCAATCGATGATCCGGTCATAGCATGTATGGCATCCCAGTACGCGGGCTGGAGAATTATTGCTGGAAAGTACTTCGCAATGGGCTCCGGACCTGCGCGTGCGCTTTCGCTGGATCCGAAGGAACTCTACGAGGAGATCGGGTACAAGGATTCTTCGGACAAGGCGATCCTCGTACTCGAATCGAGCGAACTTCCGGATGAAGAGGTTACCGACATGATCGCCAAGAAATGCGGCGTCGATCCAAAGGAACTCTACATCGCGGTTGCGCCAACCTCATCGGTTGCAGGATCCGTGCAGATCTCCGCGAGAATCGTTGAAACAGGGATACACAAGATGCACGATCTTGGATTCGACATCACAACGATCAAAAACGGATTCGGCATCATCCCAATCTCGCCGATCGTTGGAGATGACACCAAATGCATGGGAACGACCAACGACTGTATCATATACTGCGGCAAGACGTTCTACACCGTCGATTATCCGGATATTGACGAACTCACCGACTACGTGAAGAAGGTGCCGTCAGAGACGTCCAGAGACTACGGAAAGCCATTCTTCGACACGTTCAAGGCGGCTGGATTCGATTTCTTCAAGGTCGATGGTTCGATGTTTGCGCCTGCTGAGATTACAGTAAACGATCTTAAGAGCAAGAAGACGATTACGAGCGGTACCGCCAATCCGCATGTGCTGATACAATCATTCGGTATAAATAAAGTATAGATTGCCCGAAATACTTCGGGAATCTTTTTTTTCTTTTTGGATTCTTTGTAACTGCTCAGATCTATTGATCCGCCTCCTGATTGCGATCCTTTGTTTTCTGGCAGGAAAAATACCGCGGAGATCGCAAAGAGCGCAGAGCTTTCCCCCTCCGCGTTCCTCTGCGCTCTCTGCGGTTAAATTCGCTGTTTAGCTTCGGTAAATGCGCCTATGATCCCTGATCCAACACCAATGTAAGTTGGCAGCCCCGACCCCAAAAACATTATATATTCCAGGAACCAAAGTACAGGACAGGGAGTAATAGCAGGGAGTGCGGTTCATGGTACAAGTTGGCACAGTTGATGATGCTTCCGGGCATCCGGACTCGAATGGTAAGAACAGGACCGCATCATACAAGATCGCGATCGCGATCCTTTTTGGGTTACTGGGGTTCGTACTTAACTTTCATACCATCAATTTTCCTTTCCCGCCATATACTGCCATTATCCTGATAGGGCTCCTGTTTCCGATGCTCATAACCCTCGCGTGGGGGTGGAGATACGGATTATTATCAGCTTTAGCAGGTGGCTGCCAATCGATGTGGTGGCTATGGGGTCCCAGCAATGGTTATGCCATATTCGCTGTCGTGCCTCCATTTACGCTATGGATACTGTGGCACGGATTCTTTGCGGATCTGCGCAATAGGCGAGGGGGGCACGAATGGTGGCTAAATGCGTACGTTGTAGAGATCCCATTCCGGATACTCAGCACAATAAATCTATACACGATGGCAAGGTGGGCTATAACGCTTAACCCGCCTCCGGGGGGTTGGGCTTCCGCCGCAAGCAGCACAATCCCGATGCATTTTACCAATTTCGTGGTCATCAAGCAGTTTGTGGTTGCGTATATAATCTTGT
>QBUV01000075.1 GCA_013572355.1 Candidatus Methanogaster sp. | reverse complement strand
ATGCTGACCTTTGAGACCGGAGAGGTTCGGGATTACGAACTGGTCATGAAAGCCAGGGACGGAACCGAGACCGTCGTTTCATACAACGCTTCGGTCTACAAGGATCAGAACGGAAACGTGGTTGGTGCCTTTGCCGCTGCCCGTGATATCACAGAGCACAAGCGCGCAGAGCAGGAGATACAGGAGCTTCAACACTACAATCGAGGATTGATTGAGACAAGCCTTGATCCTCTTGTAACCTTCGACAAAGAAGGGATTATTATGGACGTGAACGGGGCTACGATTCAAGCTACCGGAAGAACCCGGAATGAGTTGATAGGAACGCCGTTTGCCGACTATTTCACAGATCCTGAAATGGCATACAAAGGTGCGATGCTGACCTTTGAGACCGGAGAGGTTCGGGATTACGAACTGGTCATGAAAGCCATGGACGGAACCGAGACCGTTGTTTCATACAACGCTTCGGTCTACAAGGATCAAGCAGGAACTGTGGTCGGTGCATTTGCTGCTGCCCGTGATATCACCGAGCAAAAAAATGCTGAAATTGCGCTCTTTGAAAGCAAAGCGGAACTCGACCTGATCTTCCGGATCGCTGCTGACGGAATGTGTGTGATAGGTGCTGATTATAACATCATCAAGGTGAACAAGACCTTTATCCGGATGGTGGGCATGGATGAGGATGAAATCACTGGCAAGAAATGCTACGATGTCTTCAGCGGGGAACTCTGCCATTCAAAAGATTGTCCACTTGAGAAGATGAAAAAGGGGGAACAGTTTGCTGAACACGAATCTGTCAAGAAGCGATCAGACGGTAAAGAGATACCGGTTATTGTGAATGCTGCAAGATTGGATCGGGACGGCAAATTTGTTGGGATTGTAGAGGATTTTAAGGACATTACCGAGCGCAAACAGGCTGAAGAAGAGATTCGTGAGCTCCAGCGCTACAATCGTGGATTGATTGAGGTAAACCTCGATCCCCTGTTCACATTCGATCATAAAGGGATCATTATGGATGTTAACGGGGCTACGATTCAAGCTACCGGCAGAACACGGGAAGAGTTGATAGGAACGCCGTTTGCCGATTGTTTCACAGATCCTGAAAGGGCGTACAAAGGCGCTATGCTTGTCTTTGAAACCGGAGAGGTTCGGGATTACGAACTGGTCATGAAAGCCATGGACGGAACCGAGACTATGGTTGCTTGCAACGCTTCGGTCTACAAGGATCAGAAAGGAGATGTGGTTGGCGCATTTGCCGCTGCTCGTGATATCACAGAACGCAAAGCCGCGGAGCAAGAGTTGCGGGAAACTGTTGGGAGGCTCGAGGAGTACACCAATCGCATCAATAATCTCGTGGTAACCATGCTCGGGGAGATTGCAGTCAAATAATGTTGGTCATAACTTCCCTCAACCGTTTTCAATAGGCTTTTCCTGCATAATAAGGAGATTTTTATAAAATGGGTATAGATATCGACGAACTGGCAAAACGGCTGGAAACGCAGGTGTTGGAGGATGCCAGAGGTGTGTTCTCAGAGATGGTGATCGAATATGCCTACAATCCAAGAAACGTGGGAGAGATCAGTAACGCTGACGGAGTCGGGAAGATAACAGGCACCTGTGGGGATACGGTGCAGATACAGATCCGTGTTGAGGATGGCAGAATAAGCGAGAGCAGATTCATGACTGATGGGTGCGGCACATCGATCGCATGTGGAAGTATGCTCACAGAGATGATTGAGGATAAGACGATTGAGGAGGCGTTGATGATCAGCAGCGACGATCTCCTGCGCAGTCTGGACGGGCTGCCTGATGAGTATGTGCACTGCTCGGTTCTTGCGGTGAATGTTCTGCGGGAAGCGATTGCTGATTATCGCGAATTGAGACCAGATAAGCAGACTTGAGTGATAAACAAGAGGTGAAGAAGAATGAAGGTATGTATTCCAACAGAAGGAGAAGGTGGCATCGATGATACTGTGGGTCAGCATTTCGGTAGGGTTCCAACATACACCCTCGTAGATATTGACACAGACGAGGTTGCGGTAATTCCGAACACCAGCGAACACAGGGGTGGTGTTGGAGTGCCGCCAGAGTTCATATCGAAGACGGGCACCCACGTCATGCTCTGCTCCGGGCTGGGGTCGAAAGCGGTTCATATGTTCGAAGAGTTCGGCATCGATGTCTTCGTGGGTGCAGAGGGAACGGTGCGCGATACGATCGAGGCATGGCAGCAGGGGCGGCTTACGGAAGCGACCGATGAGAACGCGTGTAGTGAGCACAGGGATCACTAAACCAACGAGAGAGATGGCCCAACAATGATCATATCAATAGCAAGCGGAAAGGGCGGCACAGGAAAGACCACAGTGGCTGTAAATCTTGCGTTGTCGCTCTCAAATGTGCAGTTACTGGATTGCGATGTCGAAGAGCCAAATTCGCATATCTTCCTCAAACCCGAGATAACGGATGTAAAGTCGGCATGTACGCTTATGCCCGAGATCGATAACGATCTATGCGATTACTGTGGGAAATGTGCGGCTGCATGTGAGTACAACGCAATCGTCGTGCTCCCGACACAGGTCATGGTCTTTCCTGAACTCTGCCATGGCTGCGGTCTGTGCTCCATGGTCTGCCCGCGGGATGCGATCAGCGAGGCGACCCGGGAGATCGGCGTTGTCAAGAAGGGGAGAAGTGGTGACAGCATAGAACTCGTGTATGGGCTGCTCCATATTGGCGAGATCATGGCAGCACCCCTGATCGACCACGTAAAAGAAGAGATCGATCCGGAAAAGACTGTGATCATTGATGCGCCACCTGGAACGGCATGTCCTGTGATTGCAGCGATATCGGGCAGCGATTACTGTATTCTTGTGACAGAGCCGACGCCGTTTGGGCTGTATGATCTGAAATTGATAGTAGAGGTGCTTAAAGTGCTAAAAATTCCTTCTGGAGTGGTTATAAATAAAGCTGGGATCGGGGACAGGGAAGTCTACGACTACTGCGGAGAAGAAGGGATTCCGATCTTGCTTGAGATTCCTTATGACAAGAAGATCGCAGAGTATTATTCGGAAGGCATGCCATTTGTGAATGCGATTCCAGAGTGGAAGAACCGATTTTCCGGAATGATCGATCGGATCAGGCGGGAATTATGAAGCAGATAACCATCATAAGCGGAAAAGGCGGCACAGGGAAGACCACACTCATCGCATCGTTTGCAGCCCTTGCCGAGAACACGGTTATTGCTGACTGCGATGTGGATGCGCCTGACCTCCATCTGCTGCTGCATCCGGAGATCGTTACAAGAGAGGAGTTCAAAGGCTTAAATGTTGCAGCAATGGATAAATCGAAATGCACAGAATGTGGAAGCTGTGCGGAGGCGTGTAGGTTCAAGGCAATATCCGATACTGGGTCGGGTTATGCGGTCAATCCGACACGCTGCGAGGGCTGTGGCGTATGCGTCTTCGTGTGTGATCAGGATGCGATTATCCTTACAGAACGCGTCTCCGGGTACGCATTCATCTCAAAGACGAAGTACGGGACGATGGCTCATGCACAGCTAAACATCGCAGAAGAAGCGTCCGGAAAACTGGTCACGGTTGTTCGGAGCAACGCACAGCGGGTCGCAGAAGAGGAAGGATCTGACCTCATCCTGATCGATGGGTCGCCCGGCATCGGCTGTCCTGTGATCGCATCCTTAACCGGCGTGGATCTTGCGCTCGTCGTCACCGAACCCACGATGTCAGGACTGCACGACCTCGAGCGAATCCTCGATGTGACCCGACACTTTGGGATTAGATCAGTCGTCTGCATCAACAAGTACGACATCAATGAAGCGAACAGCAGGCGGATTACCGAGTTTTGCCAGGAGCGCGGGGTTATGATTGTCAGGAATATTCCTTATGATCCCGTAGTCACAGAGGCGATGGTCGCAGCCATGCCAGTGGTTGAATTCTCAGATGGGGCAGTATCGGACGCTATAAGGGAGATATGGGCGAGTATAAAATGAAGATGGTTTACGGACCGGTTCCATCACGGCGGCTTGGTCGCTCTTTGGGTGTCAATCCGATCCCACTTAAAACCTGTAACTATTCCTGTGTGTACTGCCAGCTTGGCAGGGCAACGCAGATGACCAATCAGCGTAGAGACTTCTTTCCACCAGAAGAGATACTAAACGAGATCAAGAGAGCAATAGAATTACATAGTGGTCGTGGTGAAATAGATTTTGTAACTTTTATAGGAGAAGGTGAACCGACGTTATGCAAAAGCATTGGTTGGTTAATCAGGGAGACCAAAGAAATAGCAGACATGCCCATAGCTGTTGATACAAATGGTTCGCTTCTTTACAGAGAAGATGTAAGAAATGACCTTTCACAGGCAGATGTTGTTATGCCGTCCCTTGATGCTGGCACTGCCGAAACATTCAGAAAGATAAACAGACCGCATCGCGGGATCGGTTTTGAGGCAGTTGTCGAAGGCATGGAAAAGTTCAGGCAGGAGTATGATGGAGAGATATGGCTGGAAGTCATGCTGGTAAAAGGGATCAATGACTCAGAAAAGGAACTGGAAGCAATAAAAAGCAGGCTTGAGAAGATAGGACCCGACAGAATTTATATAAATGTCCCGATAAGACCTCCTGCAGAATCATGGGCGGTTCCACCGGATACAGAGGCGATCACATTGGCACACACGATTCTTGGTGATGGCAATGTGGTAGATATTGCTGCGGAGGAGACTGGTGAATTTTCCATTGTTGGATTCACAAACCCAAAAGACGCTATTTTAGCAATAATAAGACGACATCCGATGAGAGAGGAGCAGGTTATAGAAACGCTCGAGAAATTCGAGCTGAGAGATGTTCACGATGATTTAAAAAGGCTGGAGGAAAGCGGAAAAATAAAAAAGGTGAAATACAGGGAGAAAGTCTTCTGGCTTACAGTGGGGGGAAAAAGAGAGTATGATTAATCCAAAACATGAGGGCGGTGAAAAAGCCAAAAGCATTGTTATGTCTTTTTATCGTGCATTCAAAAGTTTGGGGTCAGCTCTTCCAATGTTGCTGGGGGTCGTCCTGCTTTTGGGACTTTTCTTGACATGCGTGCCAAAGCAGTTTATTGCATCTGTATTCACAGGGGAATTGTTTCGTGATACGGTAATTGGTTCTGCAGTCGGGAGTATTTCAGCGGGTAATCCTATCACCAGTTATATAATAGGCGGGGAGCTTATGAAAGGGGGTGTGAGTCTCTTTGCGATAACTGCGTTCATAGTGACATGGGTAACGGTTGGTATAGTTCAATTTCCTGCTGAAGCAGCCTTTCTCGGCAGACGATTCGCATTTATTAGAAACTCACTGGGGTTCATTCTTGCCATCTTAGTATCCATAGCAACTGTTACGACATTGATGGTGATTCAATGAAAGTCATGAGAGGTACAGAGGATAAAGGAGGAAACAAAGGTGAGGGGGAGAAGAGAAAGTGGGATAAACATTATGATCTCTATTTTTTGGTTTCTGTTATTTTCCTATATCTCCTTCTCTCTTTCTTCGACCCGGAAAGTGTGTATAACTCTCTAAAAGTTACAGGAAACATATTTATTCAGATAATTCCAGTATTATTGTTTGTCATCCTTTT
>QBUV01000187.1 GCA_013572355.1 Candidatus Methanogaster sp. | reverse complement strand
CCCGAACGCGCTTCATAATCCCATGAACTCCGACCCTCACTCCACCCTCATCTCGATCCCCGCATCACCAGCATCCACCACAACCCTCGCGCCCTCCGCGACCTCACCTGCCACAATCATCCGGCTGAGCCCGGTCTCAACCTCCTTCTGGATCACCCGCTTCAAAGGTCTCGCCCCGTAGACCGGGCTGTAGCCGACATCTGCAAGATGCCTCTTCGCAGCATCAGTAACCACAAGCTCGATCCTCTGATCCTTCAGCCGATCCATCAGATACCCGATCTGTATGTCCACGATCGCGACAAGCTGCTCCTTTGTTAGCGCTCTAAAAACAACGGTCTCATCGACCCGGTTCAGAAACTCCGGTCTGAAACAACCGGACAGATCCTTAAGAATCATCTCCCGCATCTCTTCGTAGCTACCCCCGGATCCGCCATTCGTTAGATCCCTGTAGATGTGATCGCTGCCGACATTTGAGGTCATGATCAACACCGTGTTCTTAAAGTCAACAGTCCGCCCGTGCGAATCAGTGAGACGCCCGTCATCGAGAATCTGGAGGAGGATGTTAAAAACATCACAATGCGCCTTCTCGATCTCGTCAAACAAGATCACAGCGTAAGGCTTCCTGCGAACCGCCTCTGTAAGCTGCCCGCCTTCATCGTATCCGACATATCCGGGAGGTGCGCCGATCATCCGGGCTACAGTATGCTTCTCCATGTACTCGGACATATCGATCCTGATCAGGTTGTTCTCCGAATCAAAGAGCGACTCGGAAAGCGCCTTGCAGAGTTCAGTCTTCCCGACACCTGTAGGACCAAGGAATATGAAACTCCCGATCGGGCGATCCGGATCACTGATCCCTGCACGAGCCCGCAGGATTGCGTCTGATACCGCCTGTACAGCCTCATCCTGCCCGACGACCCGTCTGTGTAGTTCCTCAGGAAGATCAAGGAGTTTCTCCCGCTCCCCCTGCATCATCTTGCTAACAGGAATGTGCGTCCATCTGCTCACGATCTCAGCGATGTCATCCTCATCGACCTCTTCTTTCAGGAGCGTTGATGCAGTCTGCTTCGCTTGCAGCCGCGTTCCCTCTTCTGCAAGTTCTTTTTCAAGTAAAGGAAGCTTCCCGTGCTTCAGTTCTGCCGCCCGACCCAGATCATACTCCCGCTCGGCAAGCTCGATCTGAACCTTCACATCCTCGATCTCCCGCTTGACCTCCCGCATCTTCGAGATCGCATCCTTCTCTGACTGCCACTGCGCATTCATACTGTCTGAATCGCTACGGAGGTCTGCAAGTTCTCGTTCCAGATGATCGAGGCGCTCCTTCGACGCCGCGTCGCTCTCCTTCTTAAGCGCCTCGCGTTCGATCTCAAGCTGCATGATCCTGCGTCTGATCTCGTCCAGTTCGGTCGGCATGCTGTCGATCTCTGTCCTGATCCGCGCTGCTGCCTCATCCATGAGATCGATCGCCTTGTCAGGGAGGAATCTGTCTGAAATGTACCTGTGGCTCAGCACCGCAGCAGTTACGAGCGCAGCATCCTTGATCCTGACGCCGTGATGGACTTCGTAGCGTTCTTTCAGCCCACGCAGGATAGAGATCGTGTCCGCAACATCCGGCTCCTCGATCAAGACCTGCTGGAACCTTCGTTCGAGCGCAGCATCCTTCTCGATGTACTTCCGGTACTCATTTAACGTCGTTGCCCCGATGCAGTGAAGTTCACCCCTTGCAAGCATCGGCTTCATCAGGTTGCTCGCATCCATCGAGCCCTCGGCAGCGCCAGCCCCGACAACGGTGTGCAGTTCGTCGATGAAGAGGATGACCGCGCCCTCTGAATCCGCGACCTCCTTAAGGACCGCTTTCAGCCGCTCCTCAAACTCTCCCCTGAACTTTGCGCCGGCAACAAGCGAACCCATGTCAAGCGCAATGATGCTCTTCTCCTTTAGTCCCTCTGGAACATCCTGATTTGCGATCCTCTGGGAGAGCCCTTCCACGATCGCGGTCTTTCCGACCCCTGCCTCGCCGATCAAGACCGGATTGTTCTTCCGCCGCCGGGAGAGGATCTCGATCGTCCGTCTGATCTCATCGTCCCTCCCGATGACCGGATCGAGTTTTCCATCCCGTGCAAGCGCGGTTAGATCGATTCCATACTGCTGGAGCGCCTCGTAGGTCGATTCCGGTGATTGCGAGGTCACCCGGTGGCCCCCTCGAACCTCTTTGAGAGCCTCGAGCAAATTGTCTTTTGTTGCGCCGGATTCCTTGAGAAGTCTTCCACATGCGCCATCGGATTCGATTAACGCGATTAAGAGGTGCTCAACGCTTACATACTCGTCTTTCAGTTTCTTTGCAGCCTTTTCCGCAGCGATGAGCACGCTGTTGAACCGCTCTGTGATGTGGATCTCGGTTATGCCGGTCACCTGCGGCTGTTCTGAGAGATGTTGCTCAAGTTGCCCTCTCAGTAATTCCGGCGAGATATCCATCTTCGCAAGGATTCTCGGAGCAAGACCCTCCTCATCCCGCAAGAGTGCAAGCAGAAGGTGCTCGCAGTCGATGTATTGATGGTCATACTCAGTCGCGACTGCATGAGCGGTCTGCAGCGCTTCCTGTGATTTTAATGTGAATCGATCGGGTTGCATGATCACATCTTGTCTTCGCGTGAAATTAATCATTCGGAGCTCTGTGTAAAAGATAATATTTCTGCCCCATTGGTCAGAATTTCATATACGAATGGGTAGCCTTTAGAGTTAACAGAGATGGGGGCGACTTTCTTGTCTTTGAATCCGTTGGCTTTCGTCATACAAGTGCCGCCATCTCACATAGCATTTTGGAAGATGGTGCGCACATATCGCAGTTAACGATAACCCCGTCCACCCCCGCAGCATCACGACAATCGCTCTTCATGTAGATCGTGTTCCCAAGAAGATAAAGCACCGGAAACACCTCTTTCACCTCAGCATCCGGCGGCGCAAAAGAGAGACTCTCCAGATCAAAGATATCCCGAAGTTCCAGTTCCATCGGCGAATTACAGAACTGCGCACACAGAGGTGGCTTCTCATGATAGAACCGTGCCGTGTGGCAGCTCCGCGCATAAGCGACCACAGCATACCCGAAATGCGCATAAACAGCAAAGTCGAGTCTCCTTGCCGCCGCAATCGTCCGGGGCAGGAGATCAATCTCGATCGCCTCAACGCCCATGCCTTTTAGGAGGGCGCAGGTTCTCGAATAGTTGAGATTGGTCTGGAGGTACGCATCCCTCACATAGTCGCTCTCGTCCCGCAGGATGTGATCCACCCACGGACAAGCTTCTGAGGTGTGCACGATGCCCCTTCCGGCAACAGGGTGATCGATCTCGCAGGAGTAGAGGATTCCGAGATCGTTTACGACGATGCGAAGGTTTTTGATTCCGAGATCTGCGACCTCGCTCACATACCCACAGACGCGATCGAAGTGCTTCTGCGGCGTTATCGGAGTGATCAGCGTCACGCCATCGATGCAATCGAGGTCGGATATTTGTGCGATCTCCGGGGTCGCTGGTAGTTTGTGTACGCACGCCTCACTCCCGACCCCGATCCTGACGCCCGAACCGATATCTGCATCTTCGATCAACCCGGTGATCGATTCGATCTTCGAATAATCAGACGTTCTAAGTTCAATCATCATAATCACACATAAGAATCAATTATCGGTGTTTCAAGGTACTTGCATCTCTTCTGCTCGCATAACATCTGCCAGAAAGGCTCTTCTGCGAGCACATACTCCCGGATCGTGCCCGGATCGCCCCCGCCCCTTGCGAGATCGATGCACCTCCGGTATATCTGCACGATCTCCCGGATCATCTCCGGATTCATGCCTCTTCCAACGATCTTTAATGCGCTCACACCGATCTCGAGCAGGTCAGGGATGCTGCAGAGCGAGCAGTCCGTGCCCGCATCGAGGATCGGATGCACCCGATCTACCTCGCCACCGACATGATAGTTCGCACGGCACGGAAGTCCGAGATTGATGCTCTCGCCCGCGCTGTGGATGAGGTGGCATGTGCCGTTGATATTCGAGCATCCGAACTGCCCGAAGATCTCGAGATCGATTCCGCTTCCGGCGAGCGCCCTGATCTCAGCGAGTTCCATCTTAAACGGCAGGACAATCTTGCTTGCGCCCAAATCCTTCAGGAGTTCGATCTGCCCGCGATTAAACGTGTTTAAGAGCACGCTTGCATGAACCGGCAGCCCTGTGTCCATCTCCTTGATTAGCTGCATAGCACCGAGTTCCCCAACGATCAGCGCATCCACACCCGCGCCCACACCAGCCATGACGTGCGATACGAACATCTCTTCGAGTTCGTCGCTCAGGAAAGGCGTGTTCACGGTGTAATCCACCAGAATTCCACGCTCGTGGGCGAATTCGACGATCCCTTCGAGTTCCGATAGCGTTGGAACGTTACAGCCACGCCCGCGTCCCGAGAGATTCAGGTTCACAAAGTTCTCGTTCTCAAGTCCGAGATAGATCTCGTCTGCACCGACTTTAATCACGCCGGCGGCAGTCTCGAATGAATCTGCCGGCGCCATGAGGTTCATTTTTGGATGCCGGATCAGAAATAGCCCTCCTGCATATAAGCCTCCGACTCTTCCAGATACCAGGGATCCTTCGATGCTTTCTCTCGCACCTCATAAAGCATTGCGAGATTCCTTGCGGCAGGGGGATTTTTTGGGTTTATCTCCATCGTACATACCAATCCTTTCCTTTAATGGATCGCCAAGAGCGGTCCGTCGACACCACCGCCCACAAGGGCAGTGCGTTATTGGAGTTTATGGCTTTGATCTATGATTATTTTAGGCTTCGTGTGGTAATGATGGCTACGGCGAATGGTGAACCGCCCGGGAAGGATATACTGGTGCGAGGGCGTGATAGCTTGTTTAAGTTGCTGCTCGAGTAACCTTGGGTCCGCGACTCCGCTATCGCATCGACCACTCGATTGGCATGGTATTTAAGTACCACAAACCCCACATAATACTGAACGCAGTTCATTAATAGGTGACCGATCATGCAGACGCTGAAGAAAGAGATCGAAGAAAGAATCCTGAACGCGGCACGCGTGGAGTTTGCAGAGCATGGGTTCGCAAAAGCGAAGATGCGCTCGATAGCGGAGAGGGCAGGCGTATCCACAGGCAACCTGTACACATACTTCCCGAACAAGGACGATCTATTCTGCGCTCTCGTTGCGCCCACTGTCGATCAGATCAATGCGCATACCAACTACGACAGAATACGGTCAACAGAAAACGGCGACGAGTGCTACACTTACAAATGGCACCTGGACTTCTATCTGGAGATTGCGGATGTTCACTACCGGAACCACGATGATCTGAAGCTAATCCTCTTTAAATCGCAGGGATCGAGCTTGGAAGACTTCAGGGAAGATTGTATCCGGAAACTGGACGAAACGGCCCCACGCGACAAGTGTGCATTGCCACACTCAGAAGCAGGAGACCGTGTCGACGAGTTTCTGTGGCACTCGCTCCACTCTTTTGCGGTCAACACGTTCATCGAGATGACGATGCACGACCTGAACCGCGAGGAGATGATGCAGTGTGCAATCGATCTGGCGACCTACATGTACTACGGGTGGAAGGCGATCGAGGAATTACGGATCAAAAGTTTTGGAAGAAATACGAATGACGTTC
>QBUV01000186.1 GCA_013572355.1 Candidatus Methanogaster sp. | reverse complement strand
TGTAAGACCGGGAGAGAATATGACAGTCCCGATCACGGTCTTTGACGTGGTGAATATGAGTGTCTGCGAGATCAATTTCACTTATGACCCCACAGTGGTTCGTATGACTGATGTTACCCGGGGTGACATGCGTTACTCATTTAAGTTTAACGTCAACAACGGTTCCGGATGGATGCGTGCAAACGCGCTTGATGTGGATGGACTGAGTGGAAACGTGACCTTTGCATACGTCACCCTCACCGCTGTTGGCAACAAGAGTGATGTGAGCGAGATGGAGTTTGCGGATAGCCGATTGCTCGATGTATCCTTCAAGGAAATCGTCCACATCAGGAGGAATGGGACGTTTATTATATGGGAAAACGTACCGCCAGAGGTGATAAACGTATCAGCAACTCCTATTGCGATACTATACGACAACAACAGACCCAGAACGCCTGGAACAAACATCAGTTTGCTGAGTGCTTATGTGACCGATGCGGACGGTGACATCACCGCGGTCACTATCAATCTCTCATCGATAGGCGGATCACCTGCCCAGCCGATGGAGCACGTCTCAGGGGATCTATGGGAAGTGACCACGAACGCAACAGAGGTTGCTGCTGCCATTAATGCCCCGGACTTCACCCACCAGTTGACTATCACTGCAACCGATAACGATGGGGGCATCAATGATTCGGTGAGCATCGAGCTGACCGTCCTTAAGAGAGGCGATGTGAACGGTGATGGTCTCGTCGACGGGAATGATTCGAAGTACATATCCCGCTATCTGGCAGGTCTGGAACCGGAAGCCTCGAATCCACCAGGTGTACTGGTTGGGGACGTTATAGGTGACGCTGGAGACCCGGTTGGTAACGGCGTTGTGGATCTGATGGACGCATTGTACATAGCAAAGTACACGAGCGGCATGGTAGAGGAGCCTTAACCTCCTCTCCCTCTTTTTTTTATTTCTGATACCTTTCATTTATCAGGGAACAGGCAGCTCAGCGGGTCGTCGATATGATCTCATCGAAAGCATCGAGCACATAGCGCAGATCGTCTTCCGGCAACCCATAAGTGCTCAGTTTGAAATACTTCGTGAGCCCTGACTTGATCCCGTGGATATTTCGCTTTTTAAGTTCCTTGTACAGGAAGAACCTGCCTTTCTTCGCATGTTTTGAGATCTCGTAGAGAATTGGCGCCTCAAAGAAGATAAGATCGTGGTTGTGCGGTTTATCACCCATCTGGATCATGCCGAGCCGCTCCATCCCGGATGCGAACCATCTCGCCTTTTCGACCTCGTGATCCCACTCTGCCACCCGTTCCAGAACCCGTGGAAACGATGCGATCAATGTCATGATCGTTGCGCCGCGGGCTGTGCATCCGAGAAGTTCGATCTCCTTATTCTTGTTGTATCCGGATCTCCTGAGCAAGAGATCGTGGTACGGTTCATTGATCCCGAGCACACCGACGGGCCCTGATGCCGCCATCGATTTGTGCCCGCTCCCGACTACGAAATCAGCGCCGAGATCCTTTGCAGCAACTGGCATGCGCCCGACTGAGTAGGCGCCGTTTAACAGCAATGGCACGCCGTACTCGCTACAGATTGCGGATACTTTCTTCGCATCCACGATATTCCCGTAACTCCCGTCAGGATACGTCAGAACAGCAAGCACCACTTCTTCGCCCGACTTTTCTTCGAGCACGTCCCTGTACCCTTCAGGATCGATCCGGTATTCGGGGCGGTCCGAGACCGGCACCAGCGATATGTTAAGCCCGGCGCGCTCTGCCGCAACAAAGGACGTGTAATGCGCATTCCCATCCAGCACCACAGACCCGCCTTTCTTGGAAAGCGCGTGCATCACAGCGAATATGCCCTCGCGCGCGCCGTTCGTGACCCTTGCATGATCGGTGCCGAGGAATTCCGGCAGATCATGGTATACAAAATCGTGGATCGGCGGCTTCTTGATATCTTCGAGTTTGCCCGGGCAGAAATCGCAGATCGAGTATCCGTCGCCCCACTCTACGAGCGCTTCTCTCGCCTCCGGCGTCAGTATCCCGCCGCGCTGGAGCGGGTCGATGTTGATCATACCAAGCGTGCTTCGTTTGAGGGTCGGGTGTTTGGCCATATATTCTCATATCTGTACTGCAAGCACACTGAATATAAAACCAGCGCGAACCGCCGCGCTCTGCCGCGACATGATCGATGAGAAAAAAAAAGTGGGGGACGTGCTACTCTCTTCAGCACATCCTAAGTGGTCTCACCACATCTGAACGTATCTGACCAGTTCCCGCTTTGCCTGGAAATTGCTCTCGAGACGTTCGACCATCTTGTGATACAGCGCGGTGAGCGATGGGAAGCCCCATTGATCGTCGAGACTGTGGATAGCCCATGACGATGCCTGTCTCACATCCATTTTACCGCTGTTGATGAAGTCTACAGCGTCTTCTGCGATCTTGTCGATGCCTTCAAGGTCGAGTTCGGTCAGCTCCTCTTTTGCACTAACGGGTTCAACGTGTTCCATGTTTAATGTACCTCCTTTCCATCTGGTAATATTTCATGAAATGTTAATGGCATGAAGTATTACTAAATTTAATAGACATGCTAATAATAGATAAAGGTTTCTGTCCGGATGACTCTGAGGATGTGCT
This sequence comes from Candidatus Methanogaster sp., assembly GCA_013572355.1. GTDB lineage: Archaea > Halobacteriota > Methanosarcinia > Methanosarcinales > Methanogasteraceae > Methanogaster_A. The sequence continues at coordinate 3,046 of QBUV01000186.1, read as the reverse complement.
GTCCGACCGACTGCTCCACGGACGTTACAATCATATCCACCCATAAGTTACTTATAATCGGCGTAGAGATGTATGCTACATAATCTTGGAGGAAAAACGATTGAAACAGCCCTGTGTTAATATCGGCATGGTCGGGCATGTCGATCATGGAAAGACCACGCTTGTCAGCGCGCTGTCCGGAGTATGGGCGGATCAGCACAGCGAGGAACTGAAGCGAGGGATATCGATACGGCTCGGGTATGCAGACGTCGCATTCAGACGCTGCCCGAACTGTGAAGAGCCGCAGTGTTATACTGTTCTGAAGAAATGCCAGCATTGCGGCGCTACGACCGAAGAACTGCGTACCGTCTCGTTTGTCGATTCGCCGGGTCACGAGACGCTGATGGCGACAATGCTCTCCGGAGCAGCGATCATGGATGGCGCGGTGCTCGTGATTGCAGCGAACGAGCCCTGCCCGCAGCCGCAGACGAGCGAACATCTGATGGCGCTCGATGTTATCGGGATCAAGAACATCGTGGTCGTCCACAATAAACTCGATCTCGTCTCGAAACAGGAGGCGGCCGATCATTATAACGCTATAAAGGAGTTTGTCAAGGGTACGGTTGCAGAGAATGCTCCAATAGTTCCGATATCTGCACAGCAGAAGATAAACATCGATCTTTTGATTCAGGTACTCGAAGATACGATTCCGACACCGGAACCCGATCCTGACAAGCCATCCCGCCTCATCGTTGCGCGATCGTTCGATGTCAACCGACCCGGGATACTTCCTGAGAAGTTGACAGGTGGCGTTATCGGTGGCACGATCTCGGAGGGCAGCTTGCATACCGGTGATGATATCGAGATCAGACCCGGCCGGCGTGTTGAGCAGATCGGTAGTGTCAGCTGGGTGCCGATTACGACGCAGATCACAACCATCGTCGCAGGTGGAAAAAAGAAGAAGAAGGCGACCTCCGGAGGACTGCTTGCAATCGGCACAACTCTGGATCCGGCGATGACCAAGAGCGACCGGCTCACCGGGCAGGTTGCAGGCAAACCCGGCACGCTGCCGCCGACATGGGAGGATTTCAGTATGCGCACCACCCTCCTCAAATGGGTTGTCGGATCGAGCGACAAAGCAGAGGTCGAGCCGATCTGCGCAACTGAGCCGCTGATGCTAAGCGTCGGGACTGCAACCACAGTGGGCACAGTGACCGGCGCACGCGGCGATGTGGTCAGGGTCAAGATGAAGCGACCTGTGTGCGCTGAGATCGGATCAGGGGTTGCGATATCGAGGCGGATCGGAGCCAGATGGCGTCTGATCGGGATGGGCGAACTGATCGAATGAAAATCATCATCGACACCAATGCACTGATGGTGCCCGCGGAGTTTGGTGTCGATATCTTTTCAGAACTTAGCAAGCTCGGTTTTGATGAGTGGATCGTCCCATCCGGGGTGGCGCGCGAACTCGAAGGGATCGCATCCCGCGGCAGAGGTCGAGCCCGAGACGCTGCCCGTGTTGCGCGATCCCTCATGGACCGATGCCGGACGATCGAGACAGAGGGGGGCGAGGGAAATGTGGATGATTCGATCATGGAACTTGCGGTCGAGATGAAGGTTGCTGTTTTCACCAACGATGCTGAACTGAAGCGAAGGTTGCGTGAGCGCGGCGTGAAGGTTGTGTATCTGCGGCAGCGGAGTTATCTCGCCTCGGTTCCGTGAGTTTTTGGGATGGTGTGGGTGCGGGCGACAACGAACCAGAGGTTTTCCCCGATGCTCAAAGATAAGGTCGAGGACACGTACATCGATGTGGTGGCAGCTCGACCAAAGACGAAATCCAGATATATCGTCAAGGAAGTGTATGATATGATGATCTCCAAAAACGATAAGCTTCTGATATTAAAATACGCGAAAAAATACAAATTGACAAGAGTGATACTCTTCGGCTCAGCGAGAGTTAGAACAGACGCGAACGACATAGACATTGGCGTAATCGGGCTGGCGCCTGAATCATTCTTTGATTTCTGCTGGGAACTGTATAGAGATCTATCCAAGCCACTGGATGTTATCGATTTAAGTAAAGATTGTTTATTTAATAAACTTATAAAACGAGATGGAGTGGTGCTATATGGTTAGCATAGAAGAGAAGATCCACGCTGAAAGAGGTATGAACGATCCATCACATCTGGCGCGCTGCGCACAACTTGCAATGGTTCTCGAGGTCGCTGCCCATCCGAAACCCGGCAACGTGGATAGGGATCACGACTTTCCTGACACGACCTTCGAGCACTTCCTGGCATCGGCGGTCGGGACATATCCTGTGCTGGAAGAGGCGGCAAGGTCGCACACCGGCGCTGGCGCACTTATACATGCGGCAGCCGAGGAGTCCTTGCGATGGCAGCGCGGAGGGAACACGCATTTCGGCGCATTCGTGCTGCTGATACCGCTATTGATGGCTGCCGGAAGCGACACGCCAGCATCAAAGATCGTTTTGGATACCACTTCCGAGGATGCGGTTGAGTTTTATCGTGCGTTCTCGATCGCTGGTGTTCGTATCGACTCTGTTCCCAACTTCGATCTTGGAGAATCGAACTCTGCTGACCGGATTTTAGAAGATGGGGTCAAACTCTTCGATCTGATGAAACTCTCTGCCGACCGCGATCTGATCGCAAACGAGTGGGTGAGCGGGTTTGAGCGGACAAGCAGGTGTGCGGACATGATCGCAAAGAAGGCGGATACGATGAGCATCAATGACGCTATCGTGTGCACGTTCCTCCGGATGCTTGCAGAGACTCCTGATACCTTCATCCGGACAAAGTTCGGCAGGGACAAGTCGATCGAGGTCAGCGAGCGTGCATCAGATGTCATCAGGGGCAGCAAGGATCTGGCATCGATAAAATCCGAAGTCCATGAATTTGATGAGCGGTTGATCCGTGAAAAGGCAAATCCGGGTTCGACTGCGGATATTATAATCGGGGGTCTCTTTGTTGCGCTTGTCAGGGGACTTCGGGTGTAACCAATATCTTTTTAATATCTTTTCACCCCAGATAATCTAATAAAAATTAGC
>QBUV01000185.1 GCA_013572355.1 Candidatus Methanogaster sp. | reverse complement strand
AAACGAAGAAATGAAAGCGGTAAACACCGAACTTGGAGATTTTCAATCACCAATGAATTAAAATGAGTCTGCATTATGCGCTTTATTCACACATCCCACCCCAGTCCGCGCTCATGATCCTGCATGTTGCGATGCGAAAACACGAGTTCAACCAAAAATGATATTATACTGATTAGTACAACACAGTACTTGGTAAGTAAGTCCGCCCGAAAGGATGATGGTGCTTTGAGTTGAGTTGCGTCACACTGTGGCAGTCTCAACGGCGTCCTCGATAGATGTGTACCTGGGACAAGTAGGGCTGGGATTACCGCTTCCACATTTCATGCTTGACTATGCAGTTATTTTTGATCATTTCGAAATATTTGGGGTCATCTCGATTGTAACATCGATATACCGCACCACAAACAAAATCAACGGCTTGCAAACACGGGTCTTGATATGAATCTCTATGAGTAATGTTCAATTCCTTCAACCCCTCCAACAGTTCTGTGATGGCTGATTGCGGTCTCGGCCATCCTCGCCTCGGCAATGCTCAAATTCGCAATCGTCCCCCCAGAGCGGCGCATCACCCCAGAATCCACAGCACGGCAGGCGTGATGAACGTCTCGATTACGGCTGCGCCACCCCCCCTGCCGCCTCACACCGATCGCCTGATCCGCCAGGCAGCCGCCTTCAATCCATCCAGCACCTGCTCCCGGGTGCGTCCCGTGCAAAAGACGGTCGTTACCGGATCTCCGGCAGGAATCTTGCACCCGACCTCTGGGATGTCCCGAATCGGTTCTCTCGCGAGTAGTTTTGAGATCGCTTCGTCGATGACAAGATCGTGATCGGTAAAGACGATCGCTTTTCCTGCAAATCCGGATCCACTCTCGTTATCAGGATCGATCTCCGGCAACTCTCCCGAAAACGCCTTTACATGCGCATCGAATACGCTGATCAGGGATACGTATTCGACGGTATCAAGCGTCCCCTGAAACCGCGCATTCACCTCAATCACCACAGGACCCTCATCCGTAATCAAGAAGTCAACACCGTTTGAACCCACAAGCCCCAATCTCTTGACCACTTGAACTGCGATCTCGCGCATCTCGCAGTCGTATTCGCTTCTGAAAGGTGTCACGTTCCCGGAGTATGCGAATCTATGCGTGGAAAGCCACGGCGTCCCGATCAGTTGCTCGTTTACGGCTATTGCCACAGCGTCTTCGTGCGTTGCGATGACCGAGACGCTTGCAGGAACCCCTTCGATATACTCCTGAATCAGCATATCGTCACCGCACTCCATAATCGCCTCTCTGCTGTACGCCAGTCGGTTCTCGATTCCCCCGACGCCGTAGACCGGCTTTACCATGACCGGGTACCCGAAATCATCACCGATATCGTAGATCTCGGGATGCAAAAACCCAAGCGCACCCATCTTTTCTGCAAACGACTTCTTGTTGCCGATCGATCTTGCGATATCGGGCGGGTTATTAAGTACGCGATATCCCTCCCGCTCAAGATCCGCGTATTCAAACCCGGTACCGAGAATGATCGCATCAAAATCCCAATTCAACTGATCTAAAACGCTCAACAACTCATCATTGTCCGCTATCTCGTCAAAACAAGCATATTTATCAGCACACCTCAGGAGATCGGAATCTCCGAAGTGATCCAGTGAATACACAGTATATCCTGCACGTTTTCCAGCGCAGACGAGGTATCGGGTGCTGTACCCGATGATCAGGATCTTCATTGTTCGGTCTCACTCAAAATCAAAGAGCGTTCGCTGGTCAGATACTGCCCCTGTTGGTCCCGCGACTGCGACACCCGCGGCATCGGCACCGACGCCAGCGCCAACACCGTTGGCACCACCAGCGCCATCAGGCAGTTCGACTGTCCCGTATCTCCCGCCTCCGCCCGGATGGATGATCACTTCCCCGTGCCGAAACGCACGGATAGCATTCACAATCCTTGCGTCCACGCCGCCCAGACCGGAGAGGTCGCCGTCCACCAGCACCGCAATTTCACTTCCCGGTCCTTTGACGAGCGTATTCCATGCTGCCTGCACCGCTTTGGTCTGCGGGCTCGAATGCCCGATCGCCATCGCGATGATCTCGGCAAGCGGTATCAGATGGAGGTATCGCGGCCGGTGGTCCGGATGATCGGGCACTGCGAGATCGGCAAGTTCGTTTACCCGGTCATGTACGCCTTTCTTGATCCTTCCGCCGCATCTGCACCGCCACTTTTTTGCCAGACAATCCGGAAGCGCGTAATGCTTGAAACACCGTATACATGCGGATTCGTTGTATTTTCCCTCCCCCGGAAACATTCCGACATTTAATACCGGTTTACATCCATTCTTTCTGAGAATCGCACTTTTTAAATTATCAAACGTGATCTCCGGCATCTCAAACCGGTTAAACTCCCTGGCAAGTTTGTTGGGCCATGGCGAGTGCGCATCCGAGTTTGTGAGGAAAGTCAGCCGGTGCAACTCGGATATCCTGTCAGCATAAGAGGTATCCGCACTCAATCCCAGTTCCACAAACGAGATATAATCCGAAAGATCGGAATAGCAGTCAGAAAGCGAATTATGGTATGCATACATCGCAGTCCACGGCGTGAACGCGTGACACGGCCCTATCAGTGCGCCCGCGTCCCGTGCATGTTCGGCGATCTCTGCGCCGCTTAAACGGACAGAAGGACGCCCGTTTGTATCGATATCGCGGGAATGACCCGCGAATTGCTCACGCAACTCCTCTGCCTTCGATATGGACGGGATGATGAGCAGATGGTGAACCCTCCTTACGTCCTCCACCTCTACCGTGAGCACAAAAGAGGTATTGTCGAGCGAAAATATTCCGTCAGATTCAGGCAATTTCTTGATCGATTCCATCCATCCCGCATGAAGGCAATCCCCGGTCCCTACGAGGTGCACACCTTTCTTTGCCGCTTCCCGCGCAATCGTTGGCATATCCATCTTGTTAGACGTCGCCATCGAGTATTTTGAATGGATGTGCAGGTCTGCGTTGACGTCCATGGTCATATCAAGGCAGCAACCTATATAACCCTCTTGGGCGAAGTGAGACTAAAGGAGTAACAAAATATGGCAGATTTCAGAGTCGTTGTTTCAGATGCGAATGCAGGAAAAGCATACCAGATAGAGGTATCAGGCGCGTCAGCGAATACGTTCATTGGAAAAACTATCGGCAGCGAGATTGATGGAAGCGCGGTCGGACTTTCCGGATACACACTGAAGATTACAGGCGGATCGGATAAAGGCGGATTTCCGATGCGAGGCACGCTTCCGGGACCTAAACGGAAGAAACTCCTCGTAACCGGAGGTAGCGGATTTCACCCGGGAGAGGACGGTCTCAGAAAGAGGCGGTCGATCCGGGGGAGTGAGATAGCAGGAGATATCTCCCAGATCAACACAACGGTTGCAAACTATGGTTCCACCCCGATAGACTCGCTGCTTGGTGGAGACTCGGAAGAAGAATCGTAGTTATATAGTTACATACATAGTTATGGCGGGATTCCTAAACCTGTTCGGAGACGATCCGGGTGAGCGTTTCAGGCGCGGGATTGCTGCGCACGAACGCGGAAAACTCGATGTGGCAGAGCAGGAATACAACCGCGCCATCTTTCTAAACCCGTTTGTCGCACAGTTCCATTCGAACCTCGGAGATTTGCTGCACCAACTGGGCAGACTGGACGAGGCAAAGGACTCTCTCGAGGAGGCGCTTCGGATCGAGCCGAAGAATGCTGCTATCAACAACAACTATGCCGTGATCATGGAGGAACTCGGGGATCTCCATGCGGCAGAGCAGTATTACAAACGCGCGATCTTTCTCGATCCAAAATATACTCATGCCAGAGTCAATCTTGCAGATGTTCTTGGTAGGCGCGGGGAGTATGTAAAAGCAGAATCCGAGTACCGCTACATTCTCGCTGAGCATCCTGAACACACGCATACACGGCAGAACCTTGCGGTAACGCTTAAGAACCTGGGCAGGTACGACGAAGCGGCTATCGAGCTTACGGCACTGATACAGCAGTTGCCCGGCGATCCCTACCTGCGTATGCTTCTTGGCATGGTGTACCAGCTTCAGGGGAAACTCGGCATCGCAAAGGACGAATACTCAGCAAGCATCCGCCTCGATCCAAACAATCCGGCAGCACATAACAACCTCGGAAGCCTGCTGGAAGATCTCGACGAGAAACAGGAGGCGGAGCACGAATACAGGACAGCGCTCAGCCTCGATCCGGGCTATATACTCGGGAGAGAGAACCTTGCACGGCTGTTCTTCGAGATGGGAGATCCTGACCGGTCAGAACTCGAATGGAAACAGCTTCTCCAGATCCAGCCAGATAACGTGAAAGCACACCGGTATCTCGGAAAAATTTTGCTTACGAAGGAGAGATTCGCAGAAGCCCGGGAGCTCGTTAAGAACGCCATAGAGCAGGGTATCCGGGACGATGAACTGCTTGAGATGGCGGAGAACTTAAAGAAACTTGCTGGTCAGGAAAGTCCGGAAGATCCGGACGATTGAACGCTTAGCTCAGCATCTTTTTCGGTAGTGGTCCACTCGACAGAAGATGTTAGAAAGTCCACCCGCGCCCCACGAAAAGACTTAACCTGCGATAGCGTGTGCAATAACCACAATGCGTGTTTACGAAAACCCCCTCCTGAAACTGAATGTCTCCGTGCATGACAACAAGGTGCGGCTCGATGCGGAGGGTGCGCTATCCCTGCCTGCGAAACTGGTTCTAAAGAAGATAAACCGGGTCTTTGCAGACGAAAAACCGATCCGGAGTAATGAAGAGGAACTCATCTTCTCGACATGGGTTCCCCCGATACCGAGCATACCGTTTGACCGGATGATATCAGCAGAGGTTGGCGCACTGCTTACGAAGCGGGTGCCTGACCAGACATCCGTCGGGATCACGATGCGATGCCCGAACAACTGCATCCACTGCGGCGCATCAGACATCGCAGGTGGTGAGGAACTGGGGCGCGATGAGATCGAGAGTGTGATCGATCAGGCACTCGATCTCGGCACATACCTGATCTCCTTTGACGGCGGAGAGCCGATGATGAGGGAGGATCTCCCGCAGATGGTTGCGCATGTCGACAAGGAGCGGGCGATTGCGACATCGTTTACGTCCGGTTACGGGCTTTCCGAAGAGATGGCGCACGCACTGAAGAGCGCTGGCATGTATGCGGTCAGGGTCAGTATCGATGGTGCGGACGCTATAGAACACGACAGGATGCGGGGGCGTGCCGGTGCATTCGATGATGCCATAACCGGCATTAAAAACGCGCTTTCTGCGGAAATGCTCGTCGATATGTTCGTGGTGGTGTCACCTGCAAACATAGACAGTCTGGATGAATTCTATTCGCTTGCCTGCGATCTCGGAGTGCACGAGCTCTCGATCTACGAGATCATCGCTGTTGGCAGGTGGATGGATCACGAGGACGAGGTAATCACGAAAAACGATGTTGTAAGACTCACAAAGTTCCAGAAAAGGATTAACCGACAGCCGGATGGCCCCAGGGTCACTGCGTTTCCGTACTTCATGGGACCTGATCTCTTCGGCTGCTTTGCTGGCAGGCGGTGGATGCATGTGACCGCGGCAGGCGATGTTCTGCCGTGTGCGTATACGCCGCTATCGTTCGGAAACGTGCGGGAGGAGCCGCTTGGAGATATCTGGAAGCGGATCGGGAAGCACTCTGCGTACAAAGGATCTGCCGATTACTGCATGATGCGAAACCCTGAGTTTCGGAAGCGGTATATCCACTCGATACCGGATGGTGCGGAGATGCCATACAGGGTCGTGTGAATCAGTGCCGAACCCA
>QBUV01000184.1 GCA_013572355.1 Candidatus Methanogaster sp. | reverse complement strand
TCCCTACCATAATTGTGTATGTACCGATTGTTCCAACAACAATAGTTTGGTTACGCGGATCAGCACCAATATTGGTACCTGCAATCGCGGTTCCAGCCATCACCAATACTGCGATCAGCGCAAGTGTAGGTAGTCTTAGTTTCATTCTCGTCTCCTCTATCACATGCGAATTCTCAAACCCGCGCTATTGGGCCGAACAATTCACACATACTTGGAGTCTAATTACACTTATATTAACCTTGCGGATCATGTCAGCTCTACCACGAAGAGATCATGGTATTTGGGGGCTATTAAAGCGATCCAAAATTAAATTGTCACGACCGTATTACATGTTTCCATCTGCGAATCTATGAACTGGCGTCAAGACTTGTAAAAGCCGTCAGAGTTAGAGTTTTTCGTGGTAGGTGCGTGAGTACGCGCCAGATACGGAAGCGATCACAGCAACGCCGAACGCATACGTGAATTTCGCACAGATCGGGATCACGATTCCCATGTTCTCCATATCAGCGCTCAAGGGCGTTGTCCAGACGAGGTATGGGAATGGAATATCTATCCTGACCGGAAGGACGGATGATGTCTGGTTTAGCAGCAAGACGAAGATTACCAATGCCACAACAAAGATCAGAACGAGCCAGAGGAGTTTTCTCGATGCGAAGTTGATGAAAACCTTTGCGAGATCCTCGTTCCTGTTCATCGCAGGAAGTATCGATCCTGCTATCAGAAGCACGCCGAGATACATGACCCCGAGCTTGAGCCCGAGGCAGAACCACTCGAAGAGCGGTGAAGCTATGTAGTTCCCAAAGATGAAGGTCTTCGCCTCGAAAGGGGATGTGGTAACGACAATTGCATCGGTGCCGAGCGTCAGGGACCACCATGCTCCAAGAAACGGCAGTATCAGCGTGAGCACGCCTGCAACGACGCCTGGTATATTCACCCTGTTCATGTCCAGGGGTAGAGTTGTTTCAGTCATCAGGAGACGCCTCCGATACCCTCGGGTTGTTTTATGCTGAGTTCTATTCCTGAGATGTCGAGCACCATATTCATGTTACGGACTGCCGGGTTCACCATGGCATGTGGATCAGAGATCGTCCCGGCATCCGGCGTCGTACCTTCCAGATTCAGACTCACCTGTCCCTTTGCAGGAATAGTTACCGGCTCTGGCAGCGACACCATGCCGACGCCACCGCCAACCGGAATCTCTGCTGAGAGTTCTTTCACCGTTATCGGTATGTTCAGTGGCGATTGCACCTCAAGTTTGACTGTGACGCGGTCCCCGGAGATGTCAACATCATTAAACTTGAAAAATTCCGATCCCTCTCCTGGTGCTCCGGAACCGAAATCCGTGAGCGATTTTGCAGTCTTTGCAGGGTCTTCTGCAAAGAGCGTTGCCTGCACATCCCATCCATGGGTTGCAAAGGCAGCCAGAACGCATCCAATGAGTAAAACCGCAGGAATTATCGGAACAGCCGATCTGATGATCTTTTCGTCCATAAGCGTTCATAACCTCCTGTATTATTAATACTTTTCTGCATCTCCAGTCTACGCCTTGCCACTGCCAAGACGGTACGCAAGCAGCAGAACAGATGCTACGGCGATGACGCCGAGACCCGGAGAATTCCGTTTCTCTGCACTCTCGCAGCCCTGATCTGTCGGAACGTCTGTCGGCTCTGCTACCGCACGCTCACCTCCGACGCGCATATTGATCGTCTTCCATGTGTGCACATCGACGTCTGACCTATCCGCGATCTCTAACTGGTATGCACCTGGTGCGATGTCCTCGCTTGCATGGATCGTGATCCGGTAGGTCACAGACTTTCCCATATCAACCAACTTCGCCCCACTGTTGTCAATGATCGATATGCCGTCCGGGATCGATCTGGTGTTTATATCCACGTCCGCGTACTGGGATCCTGCGTTCCTGAGCGTCACCTCGAAGGACGCTTCGGATCCGGGTTCGATCTCGACTACGGATGGCGTGTCTGTGAACGTGATGCGGTCATCGGCAACGGTCGTTGCATGACAGCCCGGGATCAATGCGACGATCAGGATGCCGATTCCAAGTAGCGTGGTTCGGTTCATTCTACCATATCCTTACAATTCCATATTCTCGAGCCGCCGCCTGCAGGATCATGAGAGTGTCGAGGGGCGTGACGCTGGTCGTCGCCGCTGACATCGGCTGCATCGTTGTGTGCGCCGGCGGATGCGAGCATCAGGATTAGAAGAACACGCACGCACACATTCGCTGGCAAAACAGTTCGGAATTCATCGCTTTGGTTACACCTGTTCACAACAATCACATCCGTAGTGTCATTCATCAAACCGACCCCCTCCTATAAAAATTTAACCGGCTACTCATATTGCAACGTTCCGGTTAAGTTGGCACCCCCTTTTACATGAAGCCATGACCACATACATATCACAGATGCCGCAAACTATCATGGACCTCCCAAAACCGCAGACAATAGCCCTCCTACTGCTCGCACTGCTCCTACTGCTCCTGCCATTTCAGGCATGCGCCACCACTGAGATTACGGTGCATAACGCAGATTACGACGGCTGTGTGCTGCTTGTAATCGATGGCCTCGGCTCAGCATACTGCTATCCCGAACTTACGCCCCGTGCGCTTGACGATTCAACACTTGGAAAGGCAGACTGCGCAAACATCCTTGCGATCGCAGATAGTGGCACGCGTGTAATCGATGTGCGTGCTCCGGTGACAAGCACAGGTCCCGGGCATTCGGTCATCGTGACCGGGCGATCGGATACAACCCCGAATACGGTTTCAGGCGAGACGACGATCTTTGATATCGCGCACGAGAATGGGTATTTCTGTGCAGGCGTGATGGAGAACGGGGATTTTAGGGCGATGTGCGATGAACTCGATATAATCCTGCACATCCGGAAAAACTCGATCAAAAATCCCGGAATCGCCATCAATGCAAGCCCACACGGTCACGAAGACCTTTCACGAAACGTCAGCGTGTTGATGGAGGAATGGAGCAATATCACAGAGTATCTCGGCGACAAAGAGGGAGTCCCCCGGTATGTCGCATACAACCGGTGGGCGGTCGATGCATCGGATGCGGTCATAGAAAACCTGTGCGAGAGCGATGTCCCGTTTCTCCTGATCATCAACCTCGCTGCTGTCGATTCGGCAGGACACCATCTCGGCGCGTCCAGATATCTCGAGGTGGTCAATGGCACCGATGACGCGATCCGGAAGCTGTACCAGAGATGCGCCGACCACAATCTGCTTTTTGTGGTGACCGCAGATCACGGAATGGGCTTTGCAACCCCTGGTGCGGCGAATGGCGGGCATGTATCCGATAAATATGCAGAGCGTCCTGAAAGCCAGCAGATACCGCTTGTTTTTTCCGGAAGCGGGATTAAGAGGGGCGTCATCGCATCGGCAGGGCAGGAGGATATCGCACCGACCGTGCTCTATCAGATGGGGCTTCCCGCCATCTCGTGCGACGGACGCCCGCTTCCGGTCGGCAGGTATGCGGATCTGCGTGTAACGACCGGATCGGATGCGGATGTTTGGTTGCGTGGTTGCGATGAGGTCGTCAGGGGCACTTCGGATTCTGAATTTATATTCAAGGGTCTTGGCATCGGTTGCAATTACACGATTCGGGTGACGCGGGACGGGGTGGTGGATGAGCACGAAATGTTCTTTGATTCTACTTGTGTTGTCGATTGCTCCGCCTCCGGAAAGTTTTCGGTAGCAGCGGATACGCCGGAAGGTGGAGAAGAAAGGTATCCGGCAGATTCGGCGGGCGGGACCGGGACAGACAGGGGGATGGACGCGTCTACGAAGATACTACGCATTGCGATACCGATAATTATCATAAATCTTATCGGGGTATTTTTGATCATAAAAATTATGAGGGAATGATTCATGAAAACAATCGCAGAGATCAACCAGAAGATCAAAGATGGTGACGTGACCGTCCTGACCGCAAAAGAACTCTGTGACGCGGTCCGGTCTGGCAAGTCCATAAGTGTCGAAGATGTTGATGTCGTAACAACAGCAACGAGAGGCATCATGAGCGGGACTCTCGCGATATTGTCCTTTCCTGTTGCCGATCCAGGAGTCTTTTCCCGTGCAGAGCAGGTTTTCCTAAACGGTGTCCCCGCAAACGCGGGTCCCTGCCCGAACGAGCATCTCGGCATCATCGACCTGGTCGTTCACGGAACAGCAGAGCGAGACGCTCGATACGGGGGCGGACATCTCTTTCACGATCTGATCAGTGGTGCAGGGATCGAGGTGACGGTGAAAGCCCACGGGACAGGGACTGAGGCCGAGACCGGCGCGGAGATCACCACAACCATCGATATCGACGACATCCCGTTCGCACGCATGTTAACGACCCGCAGCGCATACCGGAATTACAACGCATTCGTAAATCCGGGAGAGACGTTTTCCACGATCTTCTCTGTTGCGGATTTCAAGGGAAACTGTAGCGAAGCGATGTTTGGTGGCTGCGGGGAGATTAATCCGCTCGAAAAGGACGCAGGCACCATCGGAGTCGGGACGAGGATTCTGTTAAACGGCGCTGTCGGGTACGTGATCGGGGAAGGCACGAGAAGCACCAGTGTGCGGCGGAATCTGTCCCTGTTTGCGGATATGCATGAGATGGACGGCTCGTGCATCAGTGGGTTTGTAACCTCCGCAGGCCCCGATCTCATCAATTCGATAGCGGTGCCGATACCGGTTCTGGATGAGGATGTCCTGTCCCGTGCGTCCCGGCTCGATAGCGAGATTAAGCTTCCGGTCGTGGACATACGGACGAGAAAGGAGATCGGAAGAATCGATTATTCACAGGTCTGGCGTTTTGGCTCTGATCCCCTGGTGACGTTTGAACCGTCGCTGTGCGTCCACTGCAGCGTCTGCAACGTGAAGTGCCCGACCGGTGCCTTCACTGGCAGCGAGGTGATTGATGACCTCTGCTGCAACTGCGGGCACTGCGCAGCGGTATGCGCGGGAAGTGCGTTCGCTGCCGAGATGGGTTCGATTATGCTCCGCGGCAGGGAGATTCCGGTCACCCTGCGCCACTCAGATCGTGCAGGGGCGATTAAGCTGGCAGATGAGCTGAAAACTATGATCGAGCGCGGATCGTTTCTTCTGGCTGAACCTGTGCAGAGGTTTGGGTGAACCGTAAAAAAGTTTGTTTTGAATTCACAATCGATGCGATAAGAGTTTTATAGCAGTATTCTCCTGTATCGTCCCAGTTCCACGATTATCATTGTGTTTCTAACCTCATCTTCCTCAACGGAATTCAAAAACTTCTTTAATTCCTTATTTATCTGAGTCTATTGACACAAGAGTTCTAAATTATTCCTGCGGAGTAGCATACTATCGTGTAGGTAAGGGCGAATGCGACCGACGACCTTAGCACTGCATCGAGTGGCGATATCAATGAATCGTTCACCGTCGATAACGTTGCTCCACACCACTGGAGAGACTTTACACCGACCGATTGGGTGGATGGCCAGACCTCGAACTGCATGATCGAGGTGAAGGATATCGCAGCGGGCTTGGATGTTTCAGCCGCCTGCTACAAATACTCGATCGATGGGGGGTTCTGCAGAGGGGCTGGCTCTCCGCAAGCTCTACTGGAAGCGACGGCACAACATCGTACCAGACAATAACTGTCGGCTCTGTACCGTTCAACCGGGATTCTCTGACGCAGAACAAGATCAAATTCAAGATAGATGACGTTGTTGGAAATACGAGTGAAAGTGATGAGTATACGGTAAATATAGACGCGGCAGACCCGACAGCGCCGATGATATCGTCGCCAACAAATCTGGACTATACAGGGCGTTGGTGCAACAGAAATTTTTAAATCAGATGGGTA
>QBUV01000076.1 GCA_013572355.1 Candidatus Methanogaster sp. | reverse complement strand
CGCCGCACCCGGATTTCCATACCACATCGCAATCCTCGCCTCACCATTCGCAGGAATCAAAGGCACCTTCACCCATATCGCAGCACGCTCTGACCCCGCATCGAATTCTTCGACCCAGTAGCTCAATTCACGCCCGTCCGCATCCGTAAACCTGATATCATCGCCATCTACTTCTGCCTCTTCCGGAAAATCGCTGCCAGCAAGCGCAACCAGCACCTGATAATCACGAAGCGTCTCGCCAGAGTTCTCGTGAATCGTGATCTCTCGCTGGTACGGAAAGCCCGCAAGTCCCGCAGATGCCGGCACCGCCGCAAGCAGCAGCAGACCGACAAGAACCAATATCCCCGTGATTGCTTTCATTTTATCCATTTTTAGTCACCTCTACATCTCGTTTTCATTCCGACCCAAGCAGCCCACCAATCACCTCAAGCACCACCGCCAGTGGCATCCCGGTATCTGCTGCAATCCTGACCGGCGAGCACCTATCCGGCTCTTCGTCTCGTCTTTTGAGGCATTCCATCAATGCCTCAGCAGGTGATGTGAAATAATAACTCTGACCTACTTTAATCTTCCCAAGAACTCCTTTTAAGACGAGCGAATTAAGCACACGGGATGCATGAGTCCTGTGCCGCAAACTTGGATGCAGAGCCCCCAATCCAACAGATACCTCACTCGCGTTAAGCGGCTGCTTCTTCACGAGCACGAAATCAAGCACGCTTCGCTCCATCGGGGTGAACGTGATCTCCTGATCGATCGCTTTTACCTCATTCGCAAGTTCCTGAAGTTTGGCGACAAAGATATTCCGTTTCCGCTCCTCGGCAAGGATCTCGACAAGCGTCTCTGCCACCACATCTCCGTATTCGTCTGCCGAGAGAAGTCCGGCGAGTTTCTCGATATTTTCCCCCCGATCCATCCTACCAATCCACCCTCACCGGAACTGGCTTTGCACCTTCATCAAAGAACGCAACCTCATGCGTCCGGGTGATGCTGCTCCACCGTATCTTATTCTCAGAGACCCGCTCAGGCGGTGTTCGCGGTCTGCGCTCTTCACTTCCCACGGCATGTACGCCAAAGAAGACGGTTGCACCCGGTGCGATCTCTCTAATCGTTGCTGCAACCTTCGGCATGGTTTCCTTATCCACATCAGACAGAGCGGGCGCACCCAGCGGGTGGCTATGGACGTGCACGATAAGATTTGGCATCTCGGCTCGCTCAGCTCTGATGTGCTCGACCATCCTCTCGGCGACGTAGGAAACCATCTCTGGCGTGGCATGGGCTACGACCTCGTTAGAAGAGAACTTGTGGAGATGGTCAACACTTCCGCCAAATCCTGTGAGCGCGTAGACCACCTCCACATCAGGCTCCTTTGGTCGAAAGACAGACTCCACCCGGATCTCCATCTGGTTGAGCAGAGGGAGAGAGAGCGCAATGACTCTGCTTCCATCACCGGGCGCGGGTGGTGCTGAAGGTGTAGATGCAGGTGGCACAGATGGTGTGAGGGGTAACCCACCCATATCTGCCGCATCTGCACGTGGAGCCTTGCTCTTCTTCTTCAGTTTAATCCGGACTGTCCCGTTTCCTCCGATGCCCACTTTGATTCTTTTCATCCGCCGCTTTACTCCTCTTCAATCACAACCTCGGTCTTCGGGGGTTTCTTAAGCATCATCGCAATGACTACGATTGCAATCACTGCCAGACACCCGACGATTATGTAGGTGTACGGGAGTTCCTTCGCCCCATCCTCGCCGGTTGGTTTCGGGTCCAGTGGCTTTGGCGACGGTTCTTTCACTGTTAACGGGTGTGTCAGTGATATCTGCTGGAAAGCATCCTTATCGCCACCGGGCCAGTACAGTCCTGTGAAGTGCACAGTGAATGTGCCGGTCTTCTCGCCCTTGATGTTGATGTGGATCGTCCGGACAGTTCCTGGCGGTACCGTAAACGTTCCGGCGACGGTGCCTGCTGCACCACCTGATGCAAACCCGGCTCCATAGACGTGAATCCCGGATGGCACGCTGACCTGCACATCCGCGGTCAGTGTTACGTCATTTAAGGATGGGTTGTTCATGTACAGCTCAACAAGTCCGTCCTGAGACTTATTGATCACATCGTTTACCGGGCGCAGTGTCACCGTAGGACCGACCCGGAACTTCGCTTCGGTCGGTACAGGCGTTGCAGTCGCTGTGGCGGTCGGTTCAATGGTAGGCGTTGCCGTTGCCGTAATATTCGTAACATTTGCGGCTGTATCGTTCTCCTGCGCCATCGCTGGTACGACCGACAGGCATAGGAGCAGGACGCATACGATAGCGAGTTTCTTCATATTCATATTCACTCCTCTTGCTTTCTTCGATGACTGATTCACCTCAGCCCTTCCGGATCATCAGCGCACCGAACGCAACTACGATTGCGATCACCGATAGTAAGCCCGATGGCAACGGCAGTCCGTTTGCTGTATCCGTGCTGGTTTCACCAGTTTCACCAGCTCCGCCGGTTGGTTCAGAGTCCAGTGGTCTGGGCGACGGTTCTTTCACTGTTAACGGGTGTGTCAGTGATATCTGCTGGAAAGCATCCTTATCGTCGTCGGGCCAGTACAAGCCTGTGAAGTGGACGGTAAAGTCTCCGACCTTTTCGCCCTTGAGGTTGACGTGAATCGTTCTGACGGTTCCTGGCGGCACCGTGAACTTCCCAGCGACTGTTCCGGCTGCACCACCGTATCCAAATCCTTCTCCGTAGACGTGAATCCCAGATGGCACGCTGATCTGCACATCAGCGGTTAGGGTTACGTCGTTTAAGGATGGGTTGTTCATGTAGAGTTCAACCAGTCCGTCCTGCGACTTGTCAATCACGTCATTCACCGGGCGCAGCGTCACTGTTGGACCGACCCTGAACTTTGCTTCGGTCGGTACGGGCGTCGCAGTTTCCGTGACATTTGGTTCGGCGGTAGGTGTTGGTGTTGCCGTGACATTCGTTTCGTTTCCATTCGTGGTTGTGTTGTTCTCCTGCGCAATCGCTGGCATGGCAGCTATGCACAAGCATGCGATGCAGATCACAACAAGTGTCTTCATATTCATCTTTGATCCTCCTGTTAGTTGTTGAACAAGATAATCCTGTTCATGTACAGCAAAAAGTTGTCATAGTACTTAAACATTTTGAGGGTCATGGCTCTAAACCTGACATAGGCAGCATTCTGAAGTGCCACCGATTCAAGTCTCGTATCTACAGCTTATAGAACCGTAAAACCGCCCCAAAAAAGAAATCCACAACCTACAAAGCTCCGTCCCTGATCTCGCACAGTCTTGGGAGATCGCCGTACCTGTACGTAAAGAGCATCGTCAGCGTGATAAGACTCCTCTTCGTGATCGAAATTCCGAGATAATGTCCTTCTGACGAGTTTTCCTCCTGGAATTGCTCTATCGATCTGGTATCGATCGCGTTAGCATCCTTCATGTACCACGACGGCACCCTGAAGAGCACCGTACTCTTCCGGGAGATCTTCGTATCCGCGTTCATGGACATCTTCTCGACAGCGACACCGATCATCGTCGGCACATCGATCGGCTCATGTCCGCCTACCGGGACGAAATAGTGGAGCAAGTCCTTTGATAGGATGCTTGCACGCCCAAAGACTGAGAAACCGCCGCCTGAAAGGGACATATTCGATATCATGTCCCTGACCTTGATGCTTGTTGCCGTGGAGGTCTTCGGATCGGACCCTGAAAGGATGTCTGAGACTACGACAGCCGCGTACTGGTTGTATCGCGGGTACATGCTCTCGATGTTATCGGTGTACGCGATGCGCTGGTTGTCCATCAGGAGGAACGCATCGGTGTATTTCTTGAGACCTTCGATTGCGTAACAGACGTTTCCGTACCGGGCACGCATATCAGCGCCAGCAGGGGACGGTAGCACACCAAAGACCATTGTAGGTACGTCAAGGTCGCTTAATGTGCGCGCAATTGCAGGAGATATCCCGCTACCAGTGATTCCGCCGAGACCGAGAAAGATGATTGCAGCGTCAACGCCTTCGACCTTCTTGTTCAGCAGTTCGAGCAGTACAGCGTCATACGAATCCATTGCAGATGCGGATGCGGCAGTGTCTTTGAAATCGCTTCTCCCGACAACCTCGTCGCCTGACCCGAAAAATCCCTTGTCGGTCAGCAGATACTGCTCTTTATTCTTGATGTGCTTGAATGTGACCCTCGGACATATCGCAATCCTCGGGTTCTTTCCTGCCCCACGCTCACATATATCATCAAGCAGCGCACTTCCAGCATTTCCTGCACCGATCAGTAGAACTGCCATACACAACAGATCAACCGCAATGCATATATGATTTTTCGTAGTTAATGTATTATGGTTCGAGTGATCCATCTGGTTACGGCAATCCTGATCCTCTCAGCACTTGCGATGCCGGCTCTCGGGGATGACGCTATAAAGCGGGAACTCGTGGAGCAGGTAAGCGAGATCAAGTTGCCGGTTCTTGCGCGGTATCAGGAACTAAATCTCATGCACAAGCAGATCCTGATCACACTCCAGACCCTGCCTTCGGACCAGATCACCGGAAATACCAGGGAGTGGGTGAATATCGCGGCAGGCAACAACGGCATTCTCAAGAAGTTTAATAACATCAATGATCTTGCATCAAAAGGCGATCCCCAGTCGCATAAGACTGCGCTTACCGATGCCATCCGGTTAAAATCCGATATAAACTCGCTTGTTGGGTATGCACAGGCGAAAGATAACTTCATCACAAGCTATCCGAAGACTGCACTGTCGCATTTCTTTGTTGATCAGGGGGAGTACTTTGAGGCGCTGGCTGAGGCCGAGATCGATACGCGCATGGAGATCGATTATTTGAGCCACGCGCTTACCGCATACAGAGAGGCAGAGGATATCACAAAGACGACCTATATCGACCTGAAGGTCAAGAAACTGAAATCCGAGTACCAGTTTGATATGGAGATCGTGAATACGTCGTCGCAGATCGGTGACGCGAAATTTGAGCAGGCGTCGTACGGATCCAATCACACCAGTAACCCGGTAGCCGTTGCAACCGGAATCCTCTCAGCACGGACTGCAAAAAGGGAACTGACAACGGTTTACGGGTTGTATCTGAAGCACGGCGATGAGAGGGCCGTGCAGATCGATGAGCAACTCCTCGAGATCGACCAGATCCATACAGAACTTGTCGATCTCTTCCTGAAATACGCTTCTGTCTTTGTGGTATTCTTTATCGTGGTGCTGGTCTGTGTGCTCAGCCTGATGTTCAGATGGACTCATGCTGTCGATGATACGCTGCTCGGGGACGAGGTGATCCAATGAGGAAGGTTGTACTTTTACTTCTGGTATTTTTCATGCTCATGGGAATTGCGCAGGCAGGTCTGTCCATATCGGACGGTTCGTGCACGATCAAAGATCTGGAGGGAAGCGCAACTGTGACGCTCACCCTGAAAAATACCGAGAACACATCCACAGAGCTGAAGACGGTACCTGCACTCCCGTCACCGATAGAAGGTATCACTCTGACGGCACTGGATACTTATCCCATACATATCCCGGGGGGCGAGTCGAAGACTGCCCAGATCAAGGTACAGATCACAAAAATAGTTAGCAGGGGCACATATAATGCAACCGCCTACTTTGACTACGATGGCATTACTAAAAACGTAAAAATCACCATCAATGTTGACCGTCAGGCGCCTGCGCATCTTGCACCGCTCCAAAACATCGACATAAAAGACCCGGTCATCTTTAACAAACCACGAAAAGAGATGGAGGCGACCGGTTTTAAGGTCGTGAAGAAGTTTGAGATCATAAACGATGGCGACATGACGATGACTGTGAAAAGCGTTGCCGCTTACGGCACTCCAGGGGCTGG
>QBUV01000183.1 GCA_013572355.1 Candidatus Methanogaster sp. | reverse complement strand
GGGAGTAAATAGTATGGGTGAAGAAAACACAGATTTGATAAGAAAAGAGATGGCAAACTTCGTTACAAAAAATCCTACATTCAAACGAGGATTTGAGGAACATGAAGAAGCTATAATCGAGTTACTACAGCAAGTTCCGCCAAATGAAGTCAGTAAATGGATTCCCGCAGTTGTAGGTGCAGCTATGGGTATTGGTCTACTGAGTCACATACTAACGAATCGATAGAACTGATGAAACATCTCTCGCACGCTGTCGCAGTGGTGCTTTATGAGTTGTGCGATATCGAGATCGGGAGCATCTTGCTTGCGGATCGGCACGATCTCGATCTGCTGTACGACCACATCGAAAACGCCGCCTACACCACGTCATCCACGAATTTGAGCAGACCCCGGGCGTCACTGATCTTCTTCTGCAGTACCTTCCTGCGGACATCCTTATCCGGATGTGCCCCGTTCTCGATCCCTTTCAGATCCATGATCACACGCAAAAGACCGGATGCTTCGTTGTACAGGTTTTCCGCCTCTTCTCTCGTGATAGTTTCCTTCGCAAGAGCGGTTTCGTCATATACCTCCTTCTCCTCAAGGGCGCGGATCAGCGACTCGATCCCGGCAGTCTCCGACTCTGCCAGTTCTTTCTTGTTGATGAGCCGCCAGACCAATTCGTGAAGCGGAATCTCGATCCCATCGATCTCAAATACGTCCGGGATCTCAGCACCAACCCATGCCAGGTATCCGTGTAACCCGTGCAGCAGTTTCTCCCGCTCGCTTACCGATAGTTTCTCCATTCTCTCATTCTCTCACATCAAATAGCCCATACTGTTCATCGCGAAGCACCGGTGCCATAAGATGGGGCTGGCAGGTTGATATCTGGGATCGGGATGCTCACTTTCTTCGAGAACCGCTTGATCGTCTCAAGTAAGCCGTCCTTCTCCTTTCCGACAAGACTCAACTCGAGCACCTCAGTGATCTTTGAGACCGGTACGATCGTTATCATATCACGGTACTTATCCTCGATCAGGACATCGTCCTCGTTCGCTTTCGGTATGATCACGGTCTTGATGCCAGCCCGCGCCGCAGCCTCGATCTTGTATGTTACGCCTCCGACCGGCAGCACGTCACCCCTCACAGAGAGCGAGCCTGTCATTGCGATGGACTGGTCGATCGGGATGCCTTCGAATGCGGATATCACCGCGGTTGCAATGGAGATTGATGCGCTATCGCCCTCCACACCCTCGTAAGTGCCGATGAACTGGACATGGATGTCCATGTTCGCGGTATCTCTACCTGTAACTTTTTTGATGAGTGCTGACACGTTCTGGACGGCTTCTTTTGCGATATCCTTGAGCATTCCTGTTGCGATCAATTTGCCTTCGTTTTTGGATAGCGCTGGTGTCACCTCTGCCATGATCGGAAGGACGATCCCTGAATCGCCGCCCATGATGGCAAGCCCGTTCACCCTGCCGATCTCTGCGCCCTTCTTGTGGTACATCCTGTAGTCCATGCGCTGCTCCAGATACTGGTCTGCAAGCTGCTGTTCAACCGATCTTGACATCTGCTTTGCAGTTAGAACATGTGATGAGGTCACCTCTTGCGCGCCCGCTGCATGGGCGACATCGCCTGACACCCTGACAAGACCGCCGAGATCTCGCAATTTCAGCGTAAGATGCCCTTTCCTTCCGGAACGCCTCCTTGCCTCCCGTAAAATCTCTTGCACAGCACTCTTATTGAAGTGAGGAATCTTCCCGTCCTTCTCAACCTCTTGTGCAACGAATCGAACGATCTTTCTCCGGTTTTCCGGAGTATCGTCCATCGAATCGCGCATATAAATCTCATAGCCATATCCCCTGATGCGGGAGCGCAATGCCGGATGCATATTCTCTACGGCATCCAGATTACCTGCCGCAACCATGACAAAACCGCAGGGCACCGGATACGTCTTGACGAGTGCGCCTGAACTGCGTTCTGACTGCCCTGTGATTGCATACTCCCTCTCCTGCAGTGCTGTGAGTAGGCTCTGCTGGGATTCCGGGCGCAGGATATTGATCTCATCGATGAAGAGAACCCCTTTGTGCGCCTTGTGGATGTCCCCTGCCTCGACCCGGTCATGGGACGGCGTCTCGAGTCCGCCTGACTGGAACGGGTCGTGACGGACATCGCCCAGAAGTGCGCCTGAATGTGCGCCGGTAGCGTCCACGAACGGTGCTATGTCCTTATTTGCATTGTTCACGATCAGTTTTGGTATGATTGCTTTATCGCCCTGCACAAACTGCCTGCCGATGACCATAATCAACAGAACAGCGAGAATCCCCCATAACAGAGCCATACCGCCGAGAGACGCAGCATAAAGAAGGATCGCAAAGCCGACGATCATCAGGATTGTGTTTTTTAACTGTGCTTTTCGATGAGCTTCCATTTTATGGGCGTTGATGATCTGCACTCCTTTCCCAGCCCTTACCTCCCGAATTTTTGGGTTGTTCGCATCCTCCGGATTGTGGTAGATGAGTATGTCTTTTAATTCCTCTTTTGGGAGAAGTTCAGCCATCGCCTGAGCAAGCATAGACTTACCAGTGCCGGGAGTCCCGATCAGCATCACATGCCTTCGCTGCTGCGCTGCCTTCTTGATAATCTCACTTGCCCGTTCCTGCCCAATCACCTGATCGATCAAGAGCGGTGGAACCTCGAGGTCCTTTGTGGACTTAATCTCAATTCCACCGAGCAGGTCATCGTTCGTTTCATCACTCATTGTAGAACTCTTCATCAGTCTTCATATAAATGTTCGCTCAAGCAAATGTTCACTCAAGCATGGTCAGGAAAACATATTAGTATTCCCGTACTAATATTTAAGTTTTCTTTCAGGGGTCGTGGATGGCATGACTTCCTCCCGCTGCCAGTAGCAGGGTCTTATGCCGCATATCTATAAGCGAGGGGTTACAACGTTATTACAATGAGCAAGTACATCTCACATCCGCTGATCCGGAAGGATATGATCGAGCAGCGGCTGTACCAGCTCTCTGTCGCTTCATCTGCGCTCAAAAGTTCGTGTCTGGCTGTGCTGCCGACAGGGCTTGGGAAGACGATCGTTGCACTCATGGTGATCGCAGCACGGCTGAACGATCTTGGAGGCAAGGCACTGATCCTTTCGCCGACAAAGCCGCTTGTGGAGCAGCATTCCGATTTTTTCAGGCAGGCGCTTCCTGGCTGCACGGTTGCGACGTTTACGGGGAGCATCCCACCTGAAAAGCGGGCAGAACTCTGGAAAGACTCGCAGGTCATCGTCGCTACGCCGCAGGTCATCGAGAACGATCTCCGTGCAAGGCGCATCGATCTTCATGACGTGGTGCACATCACATTCGATGAGGCGCACCGTGCGGTCGGCAGATACGCTTACGTCTACATTGCGAAGCGGTATTTCGAGGATCCCGGTGCGGATGTCGATGCGGAAGCTGGAGAAAGAGCTGGAGCAGATACAAAGTCGCGGCTCGTGCTTGGCATAACCGCAAGTCCGGGAAGCAATCCCGAGACGATCGCTGATGTCTGCGAGAATCTCCATATCGAGTGCGTGGAGGTAAAAAGCGAGACCGATTCAGATGTGATCCCTTACTTACATGACCGGGATATCGAGTGGGTGCGTGTCGAGATCCCTTCCAAGGTCAAGGAGTTGAAATCGGTGCTTGAGAAGGTACTTCTCGGATCGTGCTCGAAACTGAAGGATCTTGGCTTTTATGTCTCGCCAGATTCGTCGAAGCGGGAACTGCTCGACCTGCAGAGCAAACTCCATGCAGAGGTCGCCGAAGGGGGCGACAGGGATTCATTCTCCGCAATCTCGATTCTTGCCGAGATCTTCAAGATCAGCCATGCGATCGAACTCGGGGAGACGCAAGGGGTGGAGGCACTTCAACGCTACTTCGACCGCCTGAATGCGGAGGCGCGATCCGGAAGCGGGAGCAAGGCATCAAAGCGTCTCGCCATGGATCCTGATATGCGCTGTGCGATTGCGATGCTTTCCGCGTGTGACGAGGAGAATCCGAAACTGGATGCGGTTCGGAGGATCGTTGCTGATCAACTGCAAGGCAACCTTGATTCGAGGGTAATCGTCTTCACAAACTTCCGTGACAGCGCGGAGATGGTGACAAAGGCACTTTCTGATGTGGACGGGGTTTCTGCGGTCAGGTTCGTCGGGCAGGCAAGCAAATACAGGGACAAGGGCTTGACCCAGAAGCAGCAGACCGAGATCATCAGCAAATTCAGGTCAGGAGAGTACAACACACTCGTGGCGACATCTGTTGCAGAGGAAGGTCTTGATATTCCATCGACAGACCTTGTCCTCTTCTATGAGCCGGTACCGTCAGAGATACGCACGATCCAGCGGAAAGGAAGAACCGGCAGGAAGCGCACGGGCAGTATCGTTGTTTTGATTGCGAAAGGATCACGGGATGAGGCGGCATACTGGATCAGCGCACGCAAAGAGACGAAGATGCTCGCAACGATCGCAAATATGAGCGGATCGCGTTCGAAGTCGAAGTCGGCCCCGATGCCGATGTCGAGACCGATCCGGGAGCCCGCAATCGAGCAGAAGCAGCTGGCAGAGTTCTCAGGGGATGGTCTGGTCGCATACATCGACCACAGGGAGATCAGGTCCGGCGTATCGCAGATCATTGAGGATGCCGGGGTCGAGGTGGTCATGCGGACGCTTGAGATCGGGGACTATCTCTTGAGCGATCGTGTCTGTGTCGAGCGGAAGACGACAAGCGATTTTATCAGTTCGCTGATCAGCGGACGGCGTGAGTTGTTCGGGCAGATCTCGGATCTTGCACGGACGTTTGACAAACCTGTGCTGATCATCGAGGGGGGCGACCTTTACGGGCAGAGACAGATCCATCCGAATGCTGTACGCGGCGCACTCACGGCTATAGCGATCGATTTTGGCGTGCCGATCCTCATGAGCAAGGACGCGGAGGATACTGCGCTGATGCTCGCTGCGATTGCGAGAAGAGAGCAGCAGGATCACGGGCGGAAGGTCGTGATGCACGGCAAACGGTCTGCGATGATGCTTCCGCAGCAGCAGGAGTACGTCGTCTCAGCAATGCCTGAGATCGGTCCGGTCGTTGCGAAGAATCTGCTCAAGCACTTCGGAACGGTTGCAGCGGTGATGAATGCGAGCCGTGAGGAACTGATGGCGGTGGAACTGGTCGGACCGAAGACCGCGGACCGGATACGTGAGGTGGTCGGGGGGGAGTATAAGGGGTGAAGAGGTGCTGATAAATCATGAATCGGAGTCTTAAATACAGGAAAATCGGCCAGGGGGTCTCTGTATGAGGATCTGGGACGTGCCTCCGGACCGGATGTGTCGCAATCATCTGCTCGGCGAGCACAGGGAGATTCATGCCGTGTGGTCGATAATAACCAACAACAAGAAAGCGTATTCGAACCATCCTGAGATTATGCGGTGGAGGGGACGGCTTAAGGCGCTCTACCTCCGGCACGAGGCACTGGTTACAGAGATGACGGCGAGGGGGTACAAGCACCATACGCCCATGGATCCGGAACTTGCGACAGGAGAAGCTGTGCAGACCGAATTCGTTGCAACTTATGAGGAACAGATCCGAATCTTGAGAAGTAGGGGGTGCGAATGCAGGGTGTGATGCCGGAGGGGGTGGTTTCGGATGCGTCGAAAGCATTAGCTATCGATGAGTTCGGATAACTTCTTGAATCTACCAAGACGGTGATCTTCTCTGCTCTCCTGAATTTGTTTTAAAAGTTCGTTATCAGAGAGTGCTTCAATGGTTGATTTCATACTCTCATATTCATCGTTTGAGATGGTAACCCATCTTGCCCGGTGTTCTCCATGAAATAGTTCGTTCATTGCCATTATTAAGTGGTATTTGAACCAGTTAAACATTATCCGATAACCCGACTCCCCCTCTGGGGCTGCCACACCTGATGCCGCCAGAGGCAGCG
>QBUV01000182.1 GCA_013572355.1 Candidatus Methanogaster sp. | reverse complement strand
GGCACAAAGAGCAGGGTGAAAGTGAACCGCCCCCAAACCCTCTCCAGCAGGCAGAAGACCCCTCGTCTCCCGCCCGCCAGAATCACCCCCTGCCCTTCAGTGTTTCTTCGCCGCGTACGTCTCTGCAATCAGCGCCCGCTTGAGCCGGTACCCGATCATCCGCGTATCCCAGTTCTCGTTGTTCCCAATGAACCGGATGAGCCGCTTCTTCGTGACACCCTCGAGACCGAAATCAGCCATGATCTCCTTGATTACAGCGTTCTGCGCCGCCTTCTCTTCCTTGGATAACTTCTCTTTTTCTGCCATTCCAATCACCTCGAGACCGTGACGCTCGTTACCATACCAGTCGTCATCGGAAGCTTCGCATTCGAAAGCACTACTCCCGGAGCAACATCCGAGACCTTGTACTTGACAGCAACCTCGCCCTTATCAGACGTGATCTTCGCAGGAATTCCCTTCAGAAGCGAGTTTGCGGTCACCATATCGAGATTCATCTCGACAAAGTCGTTGTCATCGACCATACCAGTCCAGAAGAACGGACCGCCAGCATACACAAGCGCAGTCTCAACTGCCTCTGCCGTCGGGTTTGCGTCCATTGCCTTGTATTCCGGCTTCTCGTACGCAGGAACGACTCGCTCGTCCACCTCGTCGATGCCAAGAGTCGCAAGCAAAGTCGCATGTATCTCATCGTACATGCCAACTGGCTGCCCCATCATCGCGCCGATCGCATCGATGCCATCGGTGCTCTCGCCGCTGTTATGAAGCGCCCTGCCTTCTGCATTCACGATGGTTCCCGCCTTCTTGTAGAGCGGTTCGGTTGCAACAACGATGTTCGCAACATCAGCAATCGCACTCGCCCGTGACGTGATCGCAATCAGGTTGTCCAGTTTCCCAAGTGCCTCTCGCACAGCGGTCTCGTCTGGCATGATCTCGATTAAGTCAGAGTCCAGGCATACAAGCGTCTTGATGCTACCATCGTTAATCTCTGCAATGATCTGGTCAAGGCTCTTCTGCTCGGTCTTCTTGCTTGCAAGATCGCATCCGACAGCATTCACAAACGGCTTCATGAACATGATCGCTGCCCCTGACGCTTTCGCAAGGTTCAGAAGCACCATCACACGCTCAGGATCAGTGCTCGGGTTTAGTTCTGCGATGATCACCGAATCACTGTCAAGAGCAAGATCGGACTCGTAGTTGGCAGGATCGATCGTCTTGTTGTCATCAGCAAGACTTACCGCCTTCCAGCCGACCGCGGTAACCGTTGCTCCGTTCTTCTTTGCTGCAAGAATCCGGCGCACGAGCAGAGGATACTGTTCGTACGGATCGATGAAGAGCACGATCTTCTTCGCGCTCTCGATTGCGTCGAATGGAATCCCAACACCCATCGTCGGGTGGCATTCAGCCGGAATAGATGAGAACGCACCCATTCCGGTGTTCACAACCGCACCTTTGCTCTCTGCAAGCTTCATGAGTGCAAGATGTTCTGCACACGTCGTGTTTCCGACCGACACGAAAGTGGCTCCATCGCCGATCGCTTTTCCTGCCGCTGTGACTGCATCCGAGAGCTCGACCTCGTTTCCATCGACTTTAGAGGTTGCATTCTTGAGATTCGCTGACAGCCGCACTCCGAACCTGCAGAGTTTGCCTGCGTTAACAACTGCGTCCTTGCGCCAGTCGATGTCAAATGTGCCGTCGTCCTTTTCGCGAATGTACATCCCGCACGCAATCGAGCAGCCCGGACATACTGTGGTAAATATATTCTCATTCATTTAAATCACCTCGCACCTCAGTGCCCCTCCTCAACCAGGTCAACCCCGAAGAACGGCGGTGTTGTCATGTCCATACCAGGTTTGTACTCAAACTCTTCCTGCATCGGGACTGCGAACCTCTGGTAGATGTGCGTCAGCGGAATATCCACAGGACAGACATCGGTGCACTGTCCGCATCCGATGCATGAGTCCATCAGGTGCACGAACCGCACAAGGTGGAACAGCGACATCTTGTATGTGTCTGATGCTGAGCTAAAATCGGTGCACTTCGCACCCTCTCCACATGCACATACCGGGCAGACCGTCTTACATGCACCACAGTTGATGCAATCGGAAAGTGCGTTCATGTAGTAGTCGAGGTGGCTTCCCTCAATCGGTGCAAGGAATTTATCATTTGCAGCGGCTGCAACATTCATCATTGCGCCGTCTACTTTCGCCCTGATCGCTTTGCCCTTATCATCAGCTGGTGTTATCTCGACAGCTCCGGCGTCGATTGCGTTCTGTAGAATCTCAATTCCCTTCTTGGTATTGATCTCGACAAACGTCCCTTTTCCTGCAAGGTCGCCGATTACGCCCCAGTTTCCGCAGGCGATATCCGCCATCGTCGGGATGTTTACTGCGCAGTACTGGCAGGACTCACGTCGCCCATAGCCCTCTTCTTCGAGCTCGTCGATCTTGATTGCGTGTTCCTCGCCGTCCTTTGTCTCAAAGATCAGCTTTCCTTTGTCGATCTCCTCGCCCTCGATATCCTCAGGGTCAAGCTTGTACATCACATCAAGCATCTCCCGGGTTACTGCCGGGTGCATCGTGCCGCCGCAGTTTAACCCCACTATGTAAGTCGTGTCGATGTCCACCTGCCCTCTCTTCGCCTGCTCGAGTGTGCTTCTTGCGTCGCACGGCTTTGCAGGGAGCGCAACCTTTGTTCCGTAGTCAAGATAGCGTGATAAGACGATTGGGACCGAGTGCATCGATCCGGCTGCTGCTTTGACCTCTTCGGGGTCTGATGTCACGACCGGGACCGCCTCGAACTCTCCGAGCTTCTTTAGCACAACCACTGCCTCGACAAGCCCTTTCTCGAGTGCCGCTGCAAGCATTGCGGTTACAAGACCTCCTGATGCGCCGCGGGTTCTGATATCCTCGTCTGTCGCCCATCCGACGTAACAGTCTCCTATATCCATTTCAGATCACCCCTTCGACCCTTTCACAAAGGGTTGATCGAAAACTGCCCTCCGGGCGGGGTATTCGTTTCGTTATCATTTAAATCACCCCTTCTGGCTTGAGTGGACTTGGTCCTACCTTCTTGATCTGCTCTGTGAACTCGGTTACGACCTCTGCGTATCGCTCACCCTCTGATGCTGAGATCCAGTCGAGTTTGAGCCGCTCATCCTCGAGTCCGAGCTCGTTCACCATCGCTTTTAAGAATTTGTACTTAATCGTTGCCTTATAGTTGCCGTTCACGTAGTGACAGTCTCCGATGTGGCATCCTGAGAATAGAACGCCGTCTGCACCCTCAAGGAACGCATTTAAGATAAATACCGGATCCATTCTGCCAGAGCACATCACCCGTATCACACGCACCGTCGGCGGCTGCTGGAACCTGCCCATTCCTGCGGAGTCAGCTCCTCCGTACGAACACCAGTTGCAGCAGAACATAACGATCTTTGGCTGCCATTCATCAGTTCCAGTTGTTCCTGTCGCTGTTGCTTCTGCCATTTTTCTACTCACCTCCGTACAGGAAGACGTTTCTCACCTGTGCAAGCACCTGATCGTTCTTGAAGTGGCTCTGTTCGAGCGCACCTGTCGGGCACGCGGTAACACAGGTGCCGCATCCCTTGCAGAGAGCCTCGACAACATTGATGCGGCGGTCGCCGTTCGTTCCAACGATCTCGAAGACTCCGTACGGGCACTTGTCCACGCAGATGCCACAGACCACGCACGTGTCCTCGTTGATTCTTGCGGTGATCCCCATGATCGGAGCCGATCCCACCGAAAGAAGTCTCGTCGCACGTCCTGCTGTTGCGCTGCCGTGAGCGGTCGAGTATGCAACATCCCTCGGACCTGCCGCACATCCTGCCACGAATACGCCGTCAGTCGTCGTGTCAACCGGCGCAAGCTTCGGATGCAGTTCTGTTAAGAAATTATCAGTCGATCTCGGTAGTTTGAGGATGCTTCCCATATCCCGTACGCCCTGATTCGGAACAAGTCCGGTTCCGAGCACCAAGAGATCGAGTTCCACGTTCAGGATCTCGCCTTTCAGGGTATCCTCGACTCTCACGACTAAGTTTCCGTTCTCCTTCTCTGTGATCTCGACAGGCTTGCCCCTGATGAACTTGACACCAAGGTCACGTGCACGGTTGTACGCCTCCTCAAAGCCCCTCATGGTCGCGCGTATGTCCATGTAAAAGATAAAGTGGTTCGTTTCAGGTCGCTTCTCCTTTAAGAGCTGCGCGTTCTTGATTGAGAACATGCAGCAGACTCCTCCGGAGCAGTAGATGTTCTCGTTGACATCCCTTGACCCGACACAGTTGATGAATCCGACCGTAATCGGCTCGACAGCATCTGATGGTCGCACCACATGCCCACCTGTTGGTCCTGCTGCGTTGAGGAGTCGTTCAAACTCCATCGTGGTTATCACGTTGTCGTAAAGCCCGTATCCGTAGTTGTTGTGCGGTAGCGGGTCAAACGCGTCCATTCCGACAGCGACTGTGATCACGCCAACCTTGAGCTTCTCGTAGATCGGTTCCTGATCATACCTGATCGCCCCAGCCTCGCACGCTTTCTCGCACGCCTTGCAGCTGATGCAGTTCTCCATGTCAAGCACCGCCCGCATCGGGACTGCCTGTGGGAACGGGATGTAGATCGCCTTCCGGGTCCCGAAGTTCTCGTTAAACTCGCTCGGGATTTCGACAGGGCAGACCTCCTGACATGCTCCGCAGCCCGTGCAGATGTTTGTGTCAAGATAACGCGGCTTGTGCAGCACAGTCACCTCAAAGTTGCCGACAAAACCTTCCACATCGGTAACCTCCGAGTACGACATGATGTTGATATTCTTGTTCCGTGAAACCTCCACCATCTTTGGTCCGAGGATGCAGATCGAGCAGTCGTTTGTGGGAAATACCTTGTCAAACCGTGCCATCCTGCCGCCGATCGACGGCTCCTTCTCGACAAGATATACGTTGTAGCCCATGTCGCCAAAGTCAATTGCTGCCTGCATTCCGGCAACGCCTGCGCCGATCACGAGCACGTTCTGGTCAACCGGAACTGATGACTCCTCGAGTGGTTCGAGCAACCGAGAGCGGGCGACGCCCATCCTGACGAGGTCCTTTGCCTTGGCTGTTGCGCCCTCCCGGTCCCACATGTGAATCCATGAGCACTGGTCACGAATGTTCACGAACTCAAACTGGTACTGGTTGACGCCAGCCTCTCTACAGCACGCCCTGAATGTGGGCTCGTGCGTCCGCGGTGTACACGCGGCAACGAGCACCCGGTTCAGGTTGTGTTCTTTAATACCGCTCTGTATCTCTGCCTGCCCCGAATCTGCGCATGTGAACTTGTTGACCTTCGTATACACAACATTCGGGAGGGTCAGCGCATAATCCGCGACCGCCTGGGTATCGACGTATCCGCCGATGTTCACACCGCATTCACAGACAAAGACACCGATACGTGGTTCTTCGTTTTCCATACGATCTCCTTCTTTATCAATTCTTTACTAATTCTAATACATATCCAATGGTCTATTTAAAAAATCGCTATTGATTCCTGTTATCTCTTCCACTGGAAACACCTTTACCGATTGCGTATTCATAGCAAGCACGCAAATCATTAGCACCATAATACTTAAGTGTAACGATGGAACCGGACTACCAACTTATCGAGCTTTAACATGGTTTCAATCAGAATTCTATCCCGATCCATGACTTGCCGGAATCAAACAGGGGATTTAACCTGGAGATGAGTGTTCGTAAGAGTTTGCAAGAGTTTGTGATAGTTCGTAGAAACCGGTAAAATTTCTGCACCCCATTCGCTGCGTTCGGGAAGCTCGATGGAAAGTAGAAAAGGGTAACAAATGCGCGCTACCTCTGTTTTGGGAGCCGGGATAGCATGGTGGGGTGCCGAAAGTACAGAGCACGATACGCTCTTCTGACATTTGCAAAACAACGATTTACAAAGATTTGTCGTAACTACTCATGTATGTTGATTGGTCTCCCGATTGCGATCCTGTA
>QBUV01000181.1 GCA_013572355.1 Candidatus Methanogaster sp. | reverse complement strand
TGATGGTCAGTCGATGCCGTGTGTTGATCGTGGCGGAGTTTCCCCGGCTCCATGTAGTGTATATCAGAACTCATCTCATAAAAACATTTCGTAGTAGCGGGACTGTCAACGCCAGATGAATTGACAACCCCAAGACACAGCAAACCTTTTAAACAACCACCGCAATATCACAGTAAAATACTGTAATATTCAGGTGATCCAATGTGTAACTGCTCCCCACGCCTGCAAGAACTCAGAACGTATATCAGAGCGCTCCACTGCCCGACCCGCTGGACGATCATCGACTTCATCGGGGAGGGCAGCCGGAGCACAAAGGAGATCTACGGATTTTTAGCAGAACGCGGCGTTGGGCTTACGCCTTCCGGGCTGTACTACCATCTCTCGGAGTTGAACCGTGCAGGCATCATCGAGGTCTCCGAGTACAGGGAGAAGGGCGGAGGTGCGCCCGAAAAGGTCTGGAAACTGAAGACAAGGAAGATAGTCATCGATTTACTGGATAGCGGAGGTTAAGAATCATGAAAAACGTGATTGAGGTTAAAGAACTGACGAAACATTACAATGGACTCACAGCAGTGGATCATATCAACTTTGAGGTGGAAGAAGGCGAAGTATTTGGATTTTTAGGACCGAATGGTGCTGGCAAGACCACGACGGTGCGGATGCTCACAGGCGTAATAAAACCAAGTTCTGGCAGCGTCAGTGTCATGGGTTTTGACCTCGGGCGGCATCCGATCAGAGCCAAAGAGACGATGGGGGTCGTTCCTGAGCTATCAAACGCATACACCGAACTCTCTGCGTGGAATAACCTGCAGTTCACGGCAGAATTGTACGGAGTACCGAAAAGAGAGGCAAAGTCAAGAGCAGAAGAACTCCTGACGAAGTTTGACCTGTACGACAGGAAGGATCATAAGGTAAAGACGTTTTCCAAGGGGATGAAGCAGAAACTGGTCACAGCCATGTCGCTCATGAACGACCCTGATATACTCTTTCTCGATGAGCCGACGTCTGGTCTGGATGTCCGGAGCGCACGGCTGATAAAGGAGATGGTGCGGGAACTCCGCGACACTGGCAAGACGATCTTTCTAACCACCCACTACATGGATGAGGCGAGTCAACTCTGCAACAGGGTTGCGATCATCAATCACGGACAGATCGCAGCCATAGACGCTCCCGAGAAACTTAAAGTGAGAATTGGAGGACTACAGTATGTGGAGGTTAGTTTCACCGCGCCTGTGGACGTCTCTGATCTTCGTGCCATGGCAGGCATCGCAGGCGTCCGGATGAGCGGGGATAAGATACAACTGTATACGGACGAGCCAGACAGGACGATACGCGGTCTGGTGGATTATTCCAGATCGTTTAATCTGGAGATCGTGACACTGAACACGCTGACGCCGACGCTTGAGGATGTCTTTGTGAAACTGACTGAGGAGGAATAAAATGATCGATCAGATGAGACGTGCGTACGCGATCGCAAAGAAGGATGTCAGGATCTACTACCTGAAGGGACCTGTGATAATATTCGGTGTCCTCTCCCCGGCAT
Source organism: Candidatus Methanogaster sp. (assembly GCA_013572355.1). Taxonomy (GTDB): domain Archaea; phylum Halobacteriota; class Methanosarcinia; order Methanosarcinales; family Methanogasteraceae; genus Methanogaster_A. The sequence goes on along the minus strand of QBUV01000181.1, from coordinate 4,568 downwards.
TCCTCTTTCTGGCGTTTATGATAGGGCGAGACCTTCCTATCGATTTCCTCCTCGCAGGGCTGCTCGGTATGACGATATTCTTCACCTCAACGTCAGTTGCCCCTGTGATTGCGCCAACCGAGACCCAGACCAGGAACTTAGAAAGGCTTGCAGCAGCCCCGATCTCCGTCACAACGATTCTTTTTGGGGATGTGCTGGCATCCGTCCTCTTCGGAATCGCGATCTCTCTTGTCCCGATATTGCTCGGGATGGCGCTCGGGGTCACGATCATGCATCCGTTCATCCTTGCTCTGGGCATCGTGCTGGCTGCATTCTGTTTCTCGGCGATGGGGCTCATATTCTCGTCCGCACCGACCAGCATGACCTCCACAGTGATGATGCTATCCATGATGGTGAAATTCCCGCTGGTCTTCATAAGCGGCATATTCATCCCGGTGCAGGAACTGCCATCGTGGGGGCAGGCGCTGGCATCGCTATCGCCACTGACTTACATAACCGACCTGTGCAGGTACTCCTTCCAGGGTGCTGGTTACTATCCGGTCATGGTGGATATCGGAGCGCTTCTGGTGTTTCTGGCAGTCTTCATGGTGATTGCGATAAAACTTCATGAAAGGAGTCTTCCGAAACGGTTGTGAACGGTGCTATGATCTTGTTCGGATATTCATTATGCTGGGCAAGATCCTGATTTGCCGCGGCTTATTGCATTCGAGCACCAGTGCCCGCACCAGCATCGCCAGAACAGAAGACAATATCCCCTGCCCTTGCACGCCTGACAACGCTTCTGAGGATATTCTTTGCGCCCGTAAGATTGTACGAATCCTTGTCAAGCACCGTAACCTTCGCATCCATCCCCGGATCGATGACCCCGCAGTTAAGACCGAGTGCAAGCGCACCTGCACGGGTACAGATCCTGAGCACCTGCCCTTCATCGATCTGGCAGAGCGACGAGAGAAACCTCATCTCAGAAAAGATATCAACCGAATTAAACATCACATTATCGGTGCCGGCAGCAACCAGCAACCCTTGCGTAAGCATCTCCTTAACAGGCGGAATTCCGACCCGTGTCACGAGATTTGACCGGACGCAGACCACGACAGGGATATTCTCTTCGGCAACCCTGCGCAGGTCATCTCCGGACGCGTGCACGAGATGTATCAGGAGATCAGGGTCTAACTCGAGTGCGTCCCTGATATCGGTGGAATCGAGTTCCCCTGCGTGGATCGCAAAAACTCCTCCCTGCCTCCGTGTCCGCCCGGCGATCGCTGCCGCAAACCCCTCCGCGTAATCGTTGGTGCTGCTGATCCCGATGCCGCTCGCCAGTTCAAGGATCGAATCGATCTCGTCCACGGCATCGCCTTCATCCCCATCCTCGCCATCGCCTTTGCCCTCCCCGGGTCTGCCAAGAATCACGGCATCCACAGCGCCAGCGCATCCAAAAGTCGATGCGGCATCGATCGCACGCATCAGCGCAAGCACGCCCAAAAGTCCCCCTTCCCTGAAATCGGCAAATGCACAGGTGCCAGTAGCTACCATGTCGCAGATGCTCGCCCGCATCGCGTGCACGAGATCGTGCGTACTGGTCTTTCTCAGCACACGGTGCTTCAGTCCATCCGGCGGGCACACCAGACTGGCTATATCCGTGATCGGAGGATCCTTGAGCACGGAATCCCCGATATGTGTGTGCGCATTCACAAAAGCAGGCAGGATGATGCCGTGCGCCAGCGCATCCACACGCCCCCGCTCCTCGCAGATCTCGGCGATCATGCCATCCCTGATGCGGATGTAGCCCTCGACCACATCAAAGTCCTCGCCACAGAGGATGCTTCCAGAGAGCAGGTATTCATCTATCGGCATATTCACTGACACAATCCTTGATCCGGTTCTTGATACTGTTCTTAAGTTTCGCCTCTATATTCTCAAATGCGTCAGTGATCTCATTACCGGAATCCGCATCCGAAGATTCGATGCTCGACAACTGCTCAAGCATCTGGTAGACCAGGAACAGATATCCTTCTGGTTCGTCTGTGATTGTGATCGAATCGCCGCTCACATTGACAAGTTTCATTGTAATATCACACACCTTGCCATCCGAACCGTAATTGATGCCAAATCTGGTATGCTCAAGCCCCTCCGGGTGTCTCAGGCGCATCGCGGCATGTTCTGCTTTCGCACCATAGAGCGCGACAAGATAGCGGAGGAACGTGATGACCCGCTCAGGGACCTTCAGCCGCTCGTACTCTACAAGCACAAGCGGATCATTGGCGAAGAGCGGAAACGTTATGGTCTGCCCGACATCTTCGCCGAATACTAAAGCAAGAGCCGTCAGGAGGTCATCGTGTGTATCGTAGCCGACATCGCTTAGATGACACTCGATCAGGTCCCGGATGTATCTCCCTTCCGGATCGCTTTTCAGGATCTTTGCGATTGCAGCACTGCCTTTTTTGATATTTTTATCAACATCCGGTGTGAACACATTCACGTCATCTTCAGGAGTCTTCCTTTTCTTTGTCATGCCGCTCACCAATCAGATTTACGCTCTGCTGGTTAAAATGTTATTCGTGGATGGAGTCCACGATGCACACGACTATTTTTATAAGTCCTCACCGAAATAACTACAACCAAATGCCAAAACACCTGATGATCCTTGGAACCGCGTCCCATGTCGGAAAGAGCGTATTAGCCGCCGCATTCTGCCACATATTCTCAAAGACCGCGCCGACTGCGCCATTTAAAGCGCAGAACATGAGTCTTAACTCGTGGATCACGAAGGATGGCGGCGAGATCGGGATTGCGCAGGCGATACAGGCGTGGGCTGCCGGAATCGAGCCGACCGTGGATATGAACCCGGTTCTCCTAAAGCCGAAGGGCGACCGGCTCTCGCAGGTGATCATCCTTGGCAGGCCCGCGTATGACCGGGCAGCAGGCGACTATTACGAGTCGATCAACGAGGTCTCAGGGATCGTTAACGGTGCGCTTGCGCGGCTTGGCGAGATCTACGACCTGATCGTGATCGAGGGCGCGGGAGGCGCGGCTGAGATCAACCTGTACGAGAGGGATATTGTGAACATCGGATGCGCCAGATCGGTAAAACCGGATATCATACTGGTAGGCGACATCGAACGCGGCGGCGTCTTTGCAAGCCTCTACGGGACGATTGAACTGCTGCCAGATGATATCAGAGCCCTTGTCAGGGGATTTATCATCAACAAGTTTAGAGGCGATTACGAGATCCTGAAACCCGGAATCTTGCAACTCGAGGAGATCACAGGACTACCGGTCTTCGGGGTCGTGCCTTATGCGGATATCGCGATTCCTTCTGAGGACTCGGTATCCATCGCGGATAAGAAAGATCTGGAGCGCCCCATCGATATCGCGGTCATACGCCTCCCCCGTATCTCGAATTTCACGGACTTTGAGCCGCTTGAAGCGTTTGCAAATGTCAGGTATATCCCGCTTTATTCGGATCTCGGAAATCCCGACCTGATCATCATCCCGGGAACGAAGAACACGACCGCCGACCTTGTGGAGATGCGGGAGCAAGGAATGGACAAACGGATCATCGATATGGCGAAGATGCGGTCGGTTCCGGTCATCGGGATATGCGGCGGATACCAGATGCTCGGGCGGACGATCGTCGACCGCGGGTTTGAGGGCAGCGTTGCCGAGATCTCGGGAATGGGGCTTCTCGATGTGGAAACGACATTCGAGCGGTACGAGAAGCAGACCCGGCAGGTCACAAAACAGGTAACTGCGGGCGGTCCGATCATCGGGAGCATCAGCGGCGAAGCGGTCTCTGGTTACGAGATTCATACCGGCGACACCATATCCGCCCGCCCGGTCTTCGGGGATGACGGGTGCATCGACGAATCAGAACTGATCTTCGGCACGTATCTGCACGGCTTGTTCGAGAATGAGAACGTGCGAAGCGCGCTGCTCGGGTATCTCTACAGGAAGAAAGGAATCTCGATGGAGGGCGTGTCGTTTGAGATCGTAGACCGGGAAGAGGGGATTAGGAAGTTCGCAGAACTTGTCGAGCGGTATGTCGATGTGCCTGCGATCAGGGAAATCATTGGGGCTGTGCCACACCTCTGAATTGCGGTGTATCCCTCGCACTTGAAAACTATCCAATAGTTATCTGAACCTTTTCTTTGGTATCCACACCCCATGGAATGTCAAGTCTGGCTAACAGATACCAGGAGGTTCTCTTCGTTGCCCCCATTCCAGTAAGAGATTGTGCTATGCCAAGTGCAGTTCCTAAAGTACCTTCCAGTTGGGGCATTTGGGCCTGCTGACCCAGAACATCTTCAGGAATTTTTATCTCAAAAGGATAGGTTCCGCTACCTTCATATTCTTTTTCTCCATCCAACTGCTGCTCAAATTCATAGATACGGTCAGTCCTTGTTGACCTACTCGTACCTCTCCTCTCTGTGATCTTTTGATCACATATCAAAGAGATGGTAAACTCACTTGCCTTTGCTCTTTTCTTCATATTCAAGGTCGCAATTCCGGAAATAACTTCGCCAGCGACGAAATTGGTCTTCGGGACCGCGATATCGATTTTTCCTTTG
>QBUV01000098.1 GCA_013572355.1 Candidatus Methanogaster sp. | reverse complement strand
ACCCGAGATCGAGATCAGGTGATCCACGATATCTCCGGTGACATCCACCCGGCACGCATCGTATATCCCCTTCCCTGACGGCGTGCCATTGACCTCGAGGATCAGAAAACCATCATCGGTTTCCGCGATGTCCACGCCTGCAAAAGCGGTGCCGATAACCTCTGAAGCCAGAATAGACACCTCTTCCTGCTCCGAATTGAGCATACACCGCTCTGGCGTTCCGCCCTGGCTCAGGTTGGTGATCCATCCGTTTTGGGCGTACCGGTAGATCGCGCCAGCGACCCTGTCTCCGACGACGAATGCCCGTATGTCCCTCTCAATCGGTATGAACTCCTGGAGATACAGTACGCCCCTTTCCGAGAGTATCTCTTCAATTGTTTCACGATTCGAGTCATAGAGATCAGAACCGCTCTGGAAACGTCTGATGCCGATACCTTTGTACCCAAAGATCGGTTTTGTAACTGCTTCGCCCCACCTATCGAGCGTATCCATCGCAATATCAGCATCAGAGGTAACAACAGTCTCTGGCACTGGAAGACCTGCTTTTTTCAGCAGATGGAGCGAGTAGTACTTGTTTGCGGCATTCTGGATCGATTCTGTAGTGTTTATGACCGGCACCTCTTTTTCAAGGATTCGCAGCAGGTCAAACTTGAAAGATACCTCTTCAAATGCGCCAGCACCGAGATCGCGCACGATGACTGCATCTACGTCACCTATTGTGGAACAATCAAACGTGTATGATGCGATCTCGCTCAACCTGAACATGACCGGATCTGCGCCCCTCTTCCATACCGACCTGACAAGAGCGCGGGCGGTCCAGTCGTCCGGGTCAGTGATCGCAATGCCGATGTTCATTGCTACCGCAGCCGGATCGGTGTTACTTCCTTGTCGATGACATAGATGCTGTCGATCAAGCGGACGATCCCGGAGCTAGAGCCCATCACGACCGACCGCAGTCTTGCACCATCGTTCTCAAAGAAGTTGACACCATGGAAGAGATCGCTCTCTGTTACGCCTGTTGCCGAAAATATGATGTCTTTTCCGGGAGCTAAGTCTTCGGTGTAGAGAATCTTATCGAGATCGGTGATACCCATATCAAGCAATCTCGGCATGAATTCATCTAATTCCTTCTGTATCTCTTCCTCGCTCTTCCGGTTCGCCTTTGCCGGCAGCATGAACCTGCTGATGATCTTTCCGCCGGTAGTCCGAAGCGCGGCTGCGGTCAGCACACCCTCTGGTGCTGCCCCGATGCCCATGCCGACATGGACGTTGGTACCGCGGATGCCTGCTGCTACGCCTGGCATCAGATCGCCGTCCGTGACAAGCCGCACCGTTGCGCCGAGGTCGCGCAGTTCTTTTATCAGTTCCTTGTGCCTGGGTCTGTCGAGTACCACCACGATCAGGTCCTCGACATTGCGGTGCAGCGCCTCTGCAACGATGCCGAGGTTGTATTCAGGAGGGGCATCGATATCAAGCCATTTCCCGCTCGTCTTCTCGTACCGCACCACCTCAGGACCAACGATCAGTTTATCCAGATAGATGTCCGGCGCGTACCTGAGACCGCCTGCCTCAGACATCGCCATCACCGCAACCGCTCCGAACTGGTTCTCTGCTGCAAGATTCGTGCCCTCGAGCGGATCGACCGCGATATCGACCTTGGGACCCTTTCCGGTTCCAACCTTCTCGCCGATATAGAGCATCGGCGCCTCATCCCGCTCACCCTCGCCGATGACGATCTCGCCATCAATATCGAACCGTGCCAGCACCCTGCGCATCGCCTCGACCGCGGCATCGTCCGCGGCATGTCGGTCCCCGAGACCGATCCATCGCGCGGCAGCGACCGCTCCAGCCTCGGTCACCTTCAAGAGCTTCAGGAACAGGTCTTTTTCGAGCTCCCCCATCTGCGCGATCATCGTTTCGGGAACGCCGACGCTTCCACTCGCATCGCTGGTTGTTATTGACATGGGTGGCATTCTGTTTCTGCGGACTATAAATTTGCCGATTTGTGTACGGTCGGGGAATCGCGGGGACCGCCGGCTTACCCGGGCATCCGCACTGCTAAACGGGGCAGCATCGCTTGCGAGCGGCAATTCCGGAATCCATCTCCTGCGCAACCTTTAATAATCTCCCGACCATATTATAGTCCAGGATGATGCGGCGTGGTGGAGTTAGGGGTATGCAGTCGGATAACCGTGCACAGGTTAGTCTTGATTTTCTTGCCGCTATTTCTATATTTCTGCTCACCTTCGCATACCTCATGATGCAGATCCCCTCGGTATTCGCGCCGTTCCAGACCCAGTGTACCGATTTCCAGCCGGTGGCGTACCGGACTGCCATGATTCTTGCAGAAGATACCGGATGGTGGAGCAATGGCGCACCCGGTCAGGACGGCGTCAACTGGGAGGATGCGCCGGATGATGTCTGCCGGATCGGGCTTGCAACAAACAAACGAAACCCCACCAATTTTTCAGAACTGATGAGTCGCGGCAGAGCCGGCATTTTGAACGAAAATAAGATAAAGGAATTAAACTTGACGTACCACGCCAATGCAACACGGGCCAGATGTCTGCTCGGGCTGGACATCATGCGAACATACCGGTACAATGTCTCGCTTCAGTACCTGAACAGCACGACCGCAGATCCGAAATATATCCCGAACAACACACACCCGGCGCTCTGTATCGGAAACCGGATTCCTAAAACGGCGGAAGTTGAGAAGATGGAACGCCTGGTGACGATCGAAGGCGACTCCGAAGTCGGATATTTAAACATCGATGCTACCAACACATCAAACGCCACCCTGCGCCTTCCGAAACTGGATTCGTTCACTGTCAAGCTTGAGGGCTTTGCCGAGAAAAACCGGACAGCAGATGCCCGGTTGAAGGTAACTCTGAACAATACGAATACGAATTATAGTTGTGCTCCGGTCATCAACGAATCAGGTCTCCCGATCGGTGGCTGGCATTCATTCAACAAGACCGTGATCGATGATCTCTGTGAGTCCAATGAGGTCAGGATTGACACCTCGTGGTGCAATGTATCATATATATGGGTCAACCGGTCTGACTGGGGTGACTGCGTCGGGGATATGTCGATGCCGAGTGCAAAACTGGTGGTGTATATATGGTGATATCGGCAGCATCAGATAACCGCGCCCAGCTCCATACGCTCGAAGGGTTCGCTGCAGCCATGCTGATGGTCGGCACGGTATATCTCGTGGTCAGTGCGGTGACGCTCTCAGTGCCCCAGACCGAACTGCATGTGGATGCGCAATTAAAGGCGTACGGGCAGGACGCGCTTAATGTACTGGACACGTCGCTCCCGCCCGAGAACAACAGGAGTTATTACAGCAGCGTGCTCAAGAACTCGGTGGTCGGCTGGATGAACGGGGTGGAGGGCGCGACGAGCTTTGAGACTGATAAGTTGTGTAGAGGGATTTTCCCGGGCACATACACGCTCTATACATCACACAAATTTGAATTTAAAGAGCCTTTCGGCTGCAACGACTACCACACTTTCGATGTTCTCATCCCGAGCCGCACAAACGTCAGCTATGCATACCTCACGCTTACAGGGATGCCGAGATTGGATACCGGAAACTGCACAGACCGGCAGATCAATAAAAAACTCCCACTGGTACTCTCGAATGCATCGTTCCCTGATCATTTCGGATGCGCAATCGCACACGGCGACGTGAATGATGACGGGATATCCGACATGATCGTTGGCGCATACAATTCCAGTTCCGGTGCGGTGTACATATATTACGGTAACAACAGCAGCATCGGGACATGGGAAGACGACGGACCAAACGTCACGATCACAAATCCGGGCGCACCCGGGAACCATTTCGGATGGGCTGTGGCGTGCGGGGATGTGGACGGCGGCGGCGTGGATGACGTCATCATCGGCGCGCCAGAGAACGGCACAACCGATACCGGGGCCGTGTACGTGTATAACGGACCGATACTGGCAGACGCTCCGGCTCCCAACGCCGCAATCCAAAATCCACGAACCAAAGGGTTTCCGGCGACTGGTCGGTTTGGCTACTCGCTTGCGTGTGGCGATGTGGACGGCGATTCATGCGACGATATTATTGTTGGCGCACCAACAGCGCGTGAATACGTAGCAGACTGCGGAAACGCATTCGTGTACCTCGGAGGCGCTATGTTCAGCGGAAATGATAATATCACGCTGTATAACCCTTACAACAGCAGCGACTTCTTCGGAATCTCTGTCGCATCGGTTGATATCAACGGAGACGGACGATCAGACATCGTGATCGGCGCAAACGCTGCCAACCGGACTTATATCAGATATGGGAGCACATCACTCCCTCCGTTGATCAATGGCGGATATAATAACGAGATGAATCTCACGCTTTATGGGGAATCGGGCTCCGACTTCGGGATATCGGTATCATCGGCCGGCGATGTGAACAAGGATGGTGTATGCGATCTCATCGTTGGTACGTCAACAGAGAGTAGCGCGCACATATTCTACGGCGGCTCTAATCCGGACAACACGTTTGACATCAACCTGACCGGAGAATCCGGCTTCGGGATATCGGTTTCGCATGCCGGTGATGTAGATTCCGACGGATATGCAGGCGCGATCGTTGGAAGATCTGATAGTAAGGCAGAAGTCTTCTATGATGTTGATCTCGATGTCGATCCGATCAGGATATCGGGCGACGCGGGTTTCGGCAGCGTCGTCTCATACATCGGCGATGTGGACGATGACGGTATCGCTGATGTCGCGGTCGGCGCGCCCGGTGACGGGAAGGTGTATGTGTACACGCCAAAATTCCCTGAAGAGCCGTGGCTTGCCGTCGGAGATGTGACCGATCCGAATAACATGACAAAGGTCTGGGAGTACACGACCGTGATAAAGACTGATGATGGCAACAGGACCGGCTATATGCCAGTTTCTGCTGGCAACTCCACCGACAAGACTCTCCGGATCTACCGGGAGATTACGACCGACGTTCTTCTTTCGATGCATGTCCGCACCGATTCCGGCAGCGCGGACGTCAGAATCTCAGTAAACGGGGTCGAGGTCAACGCAACCAGCCCTGCCATCGACACAGGTGGAAACTGGACATGGCACAACATCACGCTTCCGGGGGATATCACCGAGTGGAAGATCGGGGATAACACGATCACGATCAACGTCACTTCCACTTCTGACACTCTGAAGATCGGGGGTGCCAGCGGAGCTAAAATGATCCGCGTAATCCTCCCGATCACCCAGCCGTATAAGACGACCGAGAGAACCTCTGATTTTGCTGATGCGATCAACAGGTGGACTGCGAGTCATCCGCTCAGTGGCGCTGCCAATGTGAGCGAACATGCGGACTATCAGTGGGTCGATGAATCAAATGAGACCGGATGGGCTGTGCCATTCATACTCCACTCGAACTCATCCGGCGCAATCGAGATAACAAACCTTCATGTCAAGGCAGCCCCGTCGCTTGACGAGTATCTCGATATGCTGCTTCCGGATTTTGTCAATTACAATGTGATCTTTGCGTTTCTGGATACGCTGCTGAAAGGGCACCTGTACACGTTCTCGGATGGAAGTTACGAAAAGACCCTGAACTTTACCGGGAATGAGAACCTCACGGTTCAAATCGTGCTTCCTGAAAACACAACAGCCGTGTATAAGGCGAACATGGACGTGACCGGGCTTCCAAACGAGTCGGTCGGCACCGAGGAGTTGACACTGAACTTTGCAAAGGATGCCAATGCCGCAATCGCGGTGGACTCGGAAGGAAATGTGCATATCGGCTACAGCAAAAACGGACCGCAAATGTGGTATATACATGATGACGGTGGGGCATGGGAGGACGATACGATCGCGGGTGGCGGTGGAGTTAACTATGCTCTCAGTATGACAATCGACAGCGTCGATGAACTTCATGCGGCATTCCTCACTGGGTTAAATCCCAAGGTGTATTATTCAAGAACCAATGATGGGGTGTGGGTGGATAAACAAGACACGCAATTGGTGAATGATAGCAGCGAAAACGAGCCGTCACACGACCCATCAGAGCCATGCATCGCTGTCGATACCGCAAATATCCCGCACATCGTCTGGGTCGAGAACGCTTCGGTCTATTATTCCAATAACACCGCTGGCACATGGTCTCCTGCCGTGCAAGTGAACAACACCAACAATGCAACAAGCCCGCTTCTTAACATCGACTCTAACAATACCAAACATCTCGTCTTCCTTGCAAACAGGACTGTGTACTACATGAATACGACAGCGGGCAACTGGGGTGTGCCTGTGCACGTGGATAACAGCACCAATGTCTCACAGGTTTCCAGGTCATCCGACCATAATGATTATTTGTATCTCGCATGGGTCGAGAACGGCACCACGCTGTACTATTCAAACAACACCGGTAGTTTCTGGTCCCAAAAAGATGTTGTTCGTAGCGGAACAGCCATATCAGATCCTTCGATTGGTACTGACTATTATAGCGGCATCTCGCATATCGTGTGGGCTGATGCTGGCGAAATATACTGCTCAAACAATGCAGGCGGATTATGGAGTACGCCGCCGCAGCTTCTTGGTAGCGGATACGAGCCATTCATAGCTGTGGACGCCGATGGAAACATCCACGTTATCTGGGGCGAGGGCAATGCGCTTTACTACTATGGCTATGTTCTGAATTACCCGACCAGACCCTACATCGTCATCCACAACAGCACGGTATGGAACTACGATATCGAGGAGGTTAACCACAACGATGCAATGATCGACAGCATCGCGCTTGGGGATGATGTCACGGACGCTATGTACAAAGAGTTTGACATAGACACGACAGTTGAAGGAAAATCCTACCTATCCATCTACACGAAAGGGAATAATGGCAGCATCGACATCTATGTCAAGGACAGGTGGGTCAGGTCCGTGTTCATACCACCAAACAACAGTTTTGTGTGGTACAACATCACCCTGCCTCCCGACGTATGGGACCGCGGTATAAACGAACTCCGCATCAACGGTTCCGGCATCAATAACGAATATGGGTATGCGAATAGCACCGATGGCGTGAACGACTGGTACTGTGATAATGGAACCCTGAAGAGTCTTGATTACACATGGATGATCCGCCTGTATGCCGCAGAGTATCGCGGCACCCAGAGGACTGCTGACTTTTCAGAACTCTTAACTTCGTACATATCCTCGCATGATGCATCAGACGGAAACTACAATATCACATTTATTGTGCACTCGGATACTGAGGGCAAAATCAAACTCTCGCGTCTGCGCGTATACTACTACATCCGCGGAAACGAGACGCAGGTCGTGCAGAAGCGGATCATAACAAATGGCGTACCCCCGTACAATTCGGTGACGGCAACGAGACTGGTCACGATCCAGTACACCGATATTCCGGACTCGATGGAGGCACGGAATTATGCTGAGACGCGGATACCGGACGCAAGTATGGCGCCAGCACCGATCATCGATCTCTGGAACATCGTTGAAGTAAGACTGGAGTTGTGGTATAAATGATAATGCGGTGCGAGAAATCTCATACTTCCGCATCGACACCTTCGGTGTTACGGAATGAGGACGGACAGTGGATCATTCTTGCAGGATTTGCAGTAAGCATATCCCTTGCAGTACTGATCGTGCTCCTGAACCTGTCCTTCATGGCAGGGCTCCAGTCATCACAAGCTGAGATCGATTTTCCGATCTACGAACTCCGCGAACTCTACGATGAGACCTACCGGGAGATGAATACCGCTGCCATCCAGAAGAATGAGACCGATGTGATCAATGATACGATGGCGAACTTTGGGAATCTTCTTTCACAGTTGTACCGCTATCACGGGCAGCTTGTGACCGTATCCGTGAACACGACGATGAACTACTCCGAGACCGAGTACTTAAACATCACCACCGTGACGGCTGCTCTTGCGTTTGACGATGGTATCACGGAGTACACAGAGCACCTGAATAGCACATCCATGACAATATAGGGGGTTTTGCATGAACACGACACGATCTGAAAATGCAATGATTCGCCACCGCGAAGAGCGCAGAGGATGCAGAGTTTCAGGACTGCGTAAGTCCTCACTGGGTTTCGTGAGGTCTCTGCGTGCTGCCTTCGGCGATACTTCGTATTCCGCGTACTCTGCGGTAACGGCTCTGCCGTCGACGCTTGCGTTAAAATCCAGGTACATGAATCCGGCAGTGTCTGTGAACCAGGGGGATTGCCGTGCAGTCTCGTACCCGCTCGAATATGTCATAATTTCAGGCATAGCGATCCTCTTCTTCGCAGTCGTGATGGTGACCTCAGGCGCTATGCTCACTGCGGCTCCGCTCGATGTGGCTGCAACCCAGCAGTTCAATGATGTAGGAAACGACATCAGTAACAAGCTGATCATGTTCTACCTGATCGTGCCTGAGCACGGTACGATGAGCACAACGCTTGAGATGCCGCAGACCATCGGCGGACACACATACACGGTCAGGATGTCCACCAATAACACCACCGACCAGACCGTGATCATCAATGCGGATGACCTGAACGTAAACATATCATACACCCTAAACGGAATCGGCGCATCCATACCGATCGACGGGGAGACACACAGCGCCAGCGGAACACACAGATTGTGGTTCATCAGTACAGAGTAACAGGAGGCGACATGAAGAGAAATTCTTCCAAAAGAGATTCGAAAAACGTCCAGCGCCCCAGACGTCCGTTTCGTTCGGCTGGGCCGGCGATCAAATCGGACAGAGCAGTCTCTGAGGTGATCGGATACGTAATCATATTCGGAATCGTTATACTTTCAATCGGGATGATATATGCGGTCGGTTTCCCGGTACTACGGTCATCGACGGACGCGACCCAATTCAAGAGCATCGAACAGGGGTTCCTGATCCTCCAGACCGACCTATTCAAAGTCGCTCTTGATCAGGCACCTGTCAGGACGACGAAACTCGGCACCGCTGAAGGCGGCTCGCTCCGGTCTGATCCTGATGCGTGTAACCTGACGATCGAGATCACCCATGGCGGAACCAGAGACAATCATACGATTGCGATGGGCAATATCGAATTTAACAGCAGGGTCGGGTCTGTGGCATGTGAAAACGGCGCAGTGGTCGTGAAGTATCAGGCAGGCTCGGTCATGCTCTCGAATCCACGAATGTTCAATTCCACGGATCAGGGCGATATACTGTTCTCACTGGTCAAGATCAATGACTCGTTCTCCTCTCGCGGAGGCGGGATTGCACAGGTCACGATCAGCAATCCCCGGTTTAATGAGAGCATCTTCAATACGCCAGCGGTCTACGAGAAGGGGGACCTGCGCCTCAAGTTCGATAGCGTATACTCTGATGCGTGGGAGCGGTTCATCATTGATGAATTCGATACACTGTTTGATCCAACAACTGGATGGAGCGATGAGATACCATTTAAAAAACTGGTGATCGTCGAGTACATCGTCAGCGTGGATGTGGGGTGATCTCTTTTCGTTAACCGCTTCTGCGCCGCACCTTCATGCTCATGGGCGTTACCCAGGGTCGCTGGTTTTAAGAAGTAACACCGTTCATCCCTATATCCGAGTTGTATAATCATGCATTTCAACGCATTCACTGTTCCGGATATCCCGCTTGTAGAGGCGGGGGATGACCTTGCAGGGATCATCTGCAAGAAAACCCGCCTCTGCGACCGCGACATCGTAGTCATCGCGTCCACAGTCGTTGCAAAGGCAGAGGGTAGGGTTGCCGAGCTTGCGGCTATCACGCCGTCTGACCGGGCTATCGCAATCGCAGAACGAAACGATAGCGATTCCGGATTTGTTCAGGCGGTTCTCGATGAGAGCGAAGAGATCCTTCTGGAGTCGCCGTTCCTCCTTGTGAAGACCCGGAACGGGAATATCTGTGTGAACGCCGGCATCGATGGATCGAATATCGATTCCGGCCGGATCATACTGCTGCCAGAGGATTCTGATCGGAGTGCAAAAAATATCAGGGAATCTATATTCTCGATGACAGATAAGACCGTCAGCGTGATCATCACAGACACCAACGGGCGTGCGTTCCGTGACGGGCAGATAGGGGTTGCAATCGGGATCTCAGGGATCACACCGACCAAGGACTGGCGCGGATCGTGTGATCTCTTTGGTAACGTCCTTGAAGTGGCAAACGAGGCGGTCGTGGACGAGATCGCTGCCGCTGCAAACCTGCTCTTTGGTGAGGGGTCTGACGGCACGCCGGTCGTTGTGATCCGCGGGCTTGACTTCCATGCGGAAGCAGAGGGGATCAGAGGCATCTACTTCCCTGAATCAGAGGATGTGATCCGGAATGCGCTTGTGCGTGGCTGATTGTAGGGGATTTTGCGGATCAAGGGATTACGATTCGTCCATGTTGGCAGCCCATCCGCCGCGTAACATATAAATATCACGCATCAATAACATGGCATCATGCATCTGATCATCACAGAGAAACACAATACTGCAAAGAGAATCGCAGGTATCCTCTTCGGCAGTGCCTCAAAGATGGTCCGGGTAAACGGGGTGAACACGTACGGAGCAGGGGACGAAGTGGTGATCGGACTGAGCGGGCATGTGGTCGGCGTCGATTTTCCAGAGGAATACAATAGCTGGCAGAAGACCGATGCACGCGATCTTATCCATGCAGAGATCGTAACAGTCCCTGACCGAAGAAATGCCAAGATCGTGTCCGCACTCAAGACGCTCGGAAAAAAGGCAGATACCGTAACGATAGCGACCGATTACGACCGGGAAGGGGAATTGATCGGTGTGGAGGCTCTAAACATAGTAAAGGGGGTACATCCAAAGATCAAAGCAGACAGGGCAAGATACAGCGCGATCACGCCCGCTGAGATCAAAAATACATTTAAAAATCTCACAGAGATCGATTTCAACCTCGCAGCGGCAGCGGAGTCGCGCCAGATCATCGATCTGGTCTGGGGTGCCGCACTGACAAGGTACCTCTCTGTCACCTCAAAGCGGCTCGGAAAGCGATTCCTGTCCGTAGGCCGGGTCCAATCCCCGACCCTTGCCCTGATCGTGGATCGGGAGAAGGAGAGGGAAGCGTTCGTCCCGGAACCGTACTGGGAACTCTACGCAGTCCACAAGGAAGGATTCACGTCAAAGCACAGGAAGGATCGCTTCTGGGAGAAAGAGGAGTTCGATCAGGTACTTTCAAAGGTTAAAGATGCGAAAGAAGGGACAGTTTCCGATGTGAAGAAGGGGGAACGGACAGAAAAGCCGCCGACTCCGTTTAACACCACCGAATTCATAAGAGCTGCAAGCCGGATCGGACTCAGTCCCGCGAATGCGATGCGGATCGCAGAGAACCTGTACACGAACGGATTCATATCCTACCCCCGGACAGACAACACCGTTTATCCGGCGAGTCTTGACCTTAAAGATCTTGTATCGATGTTTCTTAAAAGCGAATTCGGGGAGTATGCCTCGAAATTGCTTAAGAAACCACTCAAGCCGACTGCCGGAAAAAAGGAGAGCACAGACCACCCCCCGATACATCCTGCATCGCTTGCAAGCAGGAAACAGCTGAAGGCCGATGAGTGGAAGATTTACGAACTCGTTGTCCGCAGATTCTTTGCTACATTCGCAGATGCAGCTCTATGGAAGACGCTTCGGGTTATCATCGATATAAAAGGAGAGGATTTTGTCGCAAACGGCGCAGTCCTCGTTGAACCCGGATGGAGATACTACTACCCGTATCACGAATCAGAGGACCGGATACTGCCTGATCTGAAAGCAGGACAGGTGCTCGGCATCGAGAAGTTCGAGACCGAGAGCAAGACGACGAAACCGCCTGGAAGATACGGTCAGGCAAGGCTTATCAAGGTGATGGAGGATCTGGGGCTCGGAACGAAATCGACCCGGCACGAGATCATCCAGAAGTTGTACGACAGGGCGTACGTTCACGGAACTCCGATCCAGCCGACGAAGACTGCCTATTCGGTGGTTGATACGCTTGAGAAGTATGCAAAGATGGTTGTCGTCCCTGATATGACGAGTAAACTCGAAGGAGACATGTCTAACATCGCAGACGGGAAGATAACCGAAGACACCGTGATAACGGAGTCCAAAGAGATGCTCGACTCCATTTTTGACGATCTGGTGACGAACAAGGAGAAGATCGCAGAGGGCTTGCGTGACGGGCTCTACACCGACACCGTTGTTGGTCCCTGCCCTGAGTGCGGCGCTGACATGGTGGTGCGCCCGTCACGGTTCGGCATGTTCATCGGATGCACGGGCTATCCCGACTGCAAGTTCGCGCTCTCGATCCCGTCCTCGAAGTACGGGATGGTGATCGTCACGGACAAGGTCTGCGAGGAGCATAATCTGCACCTCCTGATGATCGCAATAGCTGGAAAACGCCCGATCGATGTGGGATGCCCGTATTGCAACCATCTGAAGTGGGAAGAAGCCGAAAAAGCCGGAAACGATCCGGTGATCGGTCCCTGCCCTGAATGTGGATCCGATCTCGTCGCCAAGATGTCGAGAAGCGGCGGCAGGTTCATCAAGTGCACGAGTTCAGATGAGAGTTGCAAGTTCACGCTGCCGCTGCCGCCACCGCGGTACGGCGAACTGGCCATAACCGAGACGACCTGCGAAACGCACAAGGGCTTGCACCATGTCCGCATCGTGCGGGAGGGCGCCCGCCCGTGGGAGATCGGGTGCCCGTACTGTAGTTTTATCGAGCTACAGAAGAATAAGGACAATTCCAAGACCAAAGGCAGCAAAACGAGCAGGAAAACCGGTGCTAAGAGTAGAAGTAGAAGTAAAAAGGCAGCAGCCGGGAAGGGGGAGAAAGGGGGCTTGACCGATGTCGCCGGTATCGGGGATGCGATCGCAAAGCAACTGCAATCTGCCGGCATAAAGACGCAAGCAGACCTGGCTGCTGCCGACGCCGAAGAATTATCTGGCAAACTCGCGAAAGTCAGCAAGAAGAGAATTATTGGCTGGCAAAGTATGGTTCAGCCCCAGACATCCGCGTAGAATAGACTTGGGGTGCTATTGGTATTCCAGTATACTCTTGGGGATCCATCAGGCGGATCCACGACCAGTTTTTCCATGGTTAGCCCAAAATCGTGTGAGTTATGGAAATAATATCCGTCATCGTATTGCGAAACGTTCTTTACAACCACGACCGCCTGTTCATAATCCAGCCGCTCTATCGTAACATCATCCTCGTCGAATGATGCAAACTGTGCCTCGACCTCGGGCACTATATTTGCGCCACCGAAAGCCATAACATAGACCTTTGCGAGGAAGTCGAGCTCGTAATCGAGTGTGAACGCGGCGTCTGCACCCTGAAACTCCATCAGCGTCCGGGTGACCTGCACGCAGCCTGCGCTTGCAGCGGGCATGGTCAGCAGCAACGAAAGCACGAGTAATATCGATATTCGCTGTTTCATCTGGCTGTTTGTCTGTTCCTTTTGAGGGATATAGTTTTCGATTGGGGGGCCGTAGAAATTAAACGGAAGTATATTGTAGTAATGTATCGAATTATGTAGAGTAGATGGATTTGTGATTACCGCCTTTTTAACGAGGCGTAGAAGACAGCTTGAAAGGAGACGAAAAATATGGAAGCGGTAGAAGTAAGGAAGGCGTTGAATCTTGTACCTGCACTGTTGGATGTGCTCTATTCGGGGATCTGGACGGTTTATGATAGAGAAGATGATGATCTCATAATCAGGTATGAGAATGGGTCGGTTGTGGGGAGCGCCGTTCTCAATGCGAGCAGGGGGAGGGCGGGGTAAGGTGCGGCGTGACAGCAGACCCAGTCAGAGGATTCCACACACATGAAACTAAACCGACCACGAGGCACCCGCGACTTCACCCCCGCGGAAACAGAGAAGCGCAGATACATCGAGAACCGCATGAGACTGACCGCAGAAAAATGGGGCTACGGAGAAGTGAAGACCCCCACATTCGAGCACACCGAACTCTTCACGATCAAGTCAGGTGAAGCGATCGTCGATGAATTATACACATTCAAAGACAAAGGCGGAAGGGATATCGCGCTCCGCCCTGAACTGACAGCACCAGTGCTCCGGATGTACGTAAACGAGATGTCGGTATCACCAAAGCCGATCCGGCTCTACTACTTCGAGAACTGTTTCAGGTACGAACGCCCGCAGAAAGGCAGGTTCCGGGAGTTCTGGCAGTTTGGCGTCGAGCTCATTGGAAGCGATAGCGCACAAGCCGAAGCAGAAGCGATCGCGCTTGCAGCCGCCATGGTTTCGGATATCGGGATCGAGGCCGACCTCCGCATCGGGCATCTTGGCGTCGTTCGTGGGCTGCTCCAGGGTCTGGATGCTGACGCGGGAATGCAGGCAGAGGCGATGCGGCTGATGGACAAGAAGGACATCGATGGTCTTCGGATGCTGCTTTCGGATCAACCGGATCTGCGGGATCGCCTGCCAGCACTTCTCGATGCGGATATCGATGAAGCCGGATCGATCACCGATGATGCGCAGCCGCTCGAAGAGCTTCAGGAGACGCTTTCTGTGCTGGATCACTACGGCGTCCGTTACGAGGTCGATTTCGGGATCGTGAGAGGACTTGACTACTACACCGGCATGGTCTTTGAGATGTACGCGGCAGGACTTGGTGCGCAGAACCAGATCTGCGGCGGCGGCACGTACCGGCTTGCGCAACTCTTCGGAGGCAGCGAGACGCCGTCATGCGGCTTTGGAATCGGGTTTGACCGGGTGCTCGAGGTATGTGTGATCGAGCCGCCGCATGAGCCGCGGGTAGCGGTTGTGTATCTGCCGGATGTGGCAGAGGATGCGATCCGGGTTGCAAGCAGGCTGCGGGATGACGCGGGCGTGCGCACCACGATCGATATCAGCGGCAGGAAATTCGGGCAGCAACTGAAACATGCTGATGCGATCGGTGCCGATTACGCGGTGATCGTCGGCGCGAAGGAGGTTGAGGCGGGCATGGTCACGCTGCGGGATATGCGGACCGGAGAGCAGGAGATGATCAGTCTTGATGATGCGGTTCTACGGATCATGGGCTGCCAAGAGGGAGAGGACCGCCAGATAAGTCGCGGCGGATCGGCATTTCTCGATCTCCCGTAGAAAAGGTGTACTTACTCGAGTATTGTGTGGATATCTACATGTAAAACCACAAGATTAACATGGAAATCTTGTGGAGATGGCTGCGCCGCTGCTTCGCAGACTGTGTAATCTTGTGGTTCCTACCACACATTGCTCGAAGCATATTCGAAAAAGTAAAGAGTCACACAAACATCCCGTGCGGCTCGTTCTTCTCTTCTTTCGCCAACTTATCAAGCGCATACCTGAAATCATCCATCGAGACCTCCTGCCGCTTGTTACGTATCGCATTCATGCCGGCTTCAGTGACGATGATCTTTAAACCTGCGCCGGTTGCATCATCGGTTTCCGCGGCAATGGTCGCAAGATCGACATCACTGGCAAGAGACATGTTATTCGTGTGAATCGAAAGAATTCGGAGCCGTCCGGATTCGTCTGGTGCGGGAATCTCTATCACTCGGTCAAACCTGCCCGGGCGCAGCAGTGCAGGATCTAATAGATCGATCCGGTTGGTTGCTGCCATCACCCGCACATTGCCCCGCTCCCCAAAGCCATCCAGTTCTGTCAGGATCTGGGTCATGGTGCGGTTCACCTCTGCCGAGCCCACGGTGCCATCGTGCGTGCGACGTCCGCCGACGGCATCGATCTCATCGACGAAGAGGATGGTTGGCGACTTCTCCCGCGCAAGCTGGAAGACATCCCTGACGAGACGGGCGCCCTCGCCGATGAACTTGTGCACCAGTTCTGAACCTGACATCTTGATGAAGGTGGCATCGGCATGGTGCGCCACCGCTTTTGCAAGCAGGGTCTTTCCTGTGCCAGGCGGACCGTACAGGAGCACGCCGCGCGGCGGCTCAACCCCAACAGTCTCGAAGAGTTCCGGTGACGTAAGCGGCAGTTCCACAGTCTCCCTAACCTCCTGGATCTGGCTATCGAGTCCGCCGATCTTTTCGTATTCGGCATCCGGATCATCAATCACCTCCATGATCAATGCACGCTCATCAATCGTGCCTGAGAGGACACGTATTATCTGCAAGTCGTTATTTACGGCAACACGCATCCCGACCTCCAGTTTCTTATCATACTCGACAAGCAACTCCTGATTGTTCCCGTGCTGCCTGATGAGTGCCTCATGGTCCCGCACCTCGAGAACGCTTGCGATGAAAAGCGGCGGTTTTGTGGAGTCGTCGATTCGTTTATTGAGCGCTATTACCTGTTTCTGGAGACTTTCGTTTGCAACCATCAGATCGAGCAACCGTGCCTGGTACTCGCTGTTCTGCATCCTAAGCGTTGCGATCTGGTCGTGCAACGATGTCATCGTGTTCATCAGATCGGCAGCACTGGAGTCGATCCGGTCGATTGGTCTCGATGGTGCCTCTGTTGGTACTTCTACTTCCGCGGTCTCTGCCATAACTATAAAAAGGGAGTCCCGGGATATAAAGATTGCAGTTGTAGAGGGGGTCAGGTCAATGCCTTTGGCAATGTTAACGCATTCGAGAAAACCGGCGTCGAAGCGATTAAACGCATAATGGGGATCTACGAGATACGATACAGTATCGGATGTTATCTGATCTCGCCAGAGGCGTTAATTCCTTAATGCGCCCCCGCAGGGTGCATCGATCGATTGCGCAAGTCCCCTAAAAAAGCGGCGCCCGGATCACAGCGCATAGCCAACTGCGCCCAACACCACATCCGCGATCATCGCTGTAAAGATCACTGCACGGTACCACGATGCCTGCAGGAACAACCGCCCACCCCTCTCTGGCAGAGGGTTTCGCACAAAATCCGCTGCCTGCATTAGCATCCAGATTCCGGCAAGGATTGCGCCTGTGAAGTAGATCAGCCCGAGATGCGGGTACGCGACATACCCAATAGCAAGCGAGAAGAGAACGCCGCAGACCCAGCACACCATCACAAACTTCGATGTCGCGGGAACGCCGAAGGTCACAGGAAACGTCGGAGCACCCCGTTGCCGGTCCCCTTCGACATCCCTTGCCACGCCTGATAGTGTAAATCCCCAGTCCGTAACACAGATCATTGCGCCGAAGAATATCGCAGTAAGCGGCAACAGCACACCATCGTCGGGCGCGTACGAGTGCACTACGCCGAGATCGAGCACTCCTGCAGGATCGAATGCGAGCCATATCCCGATCGGCACGAGTCCGTACGCGAATCCTACCGGAAGAAAACTTAAGAAAGTGGCTCGTTTTGCGATGGCAGAGTATATGCTGATCGCGAGGGTCGCGATGATGAGCGCCACAAGGGATTCGGGATTTAAGTAGAACGCAACCGATGCCGCAACGACAAAGAGAAGAAATGCGTACAAAAGCCCCTGACGCCGTGTAACACGCTCGGAAGCGAGAGGGCGGTCTGGAAGGTTGATCTTGTCGATGTCGATGTCGCAGCAGTCATTGAAGACATACGTGCTGGTGATCGCACAGTATCCGCCGATGACCGCCAGTACGAATGGGAAAAGCGGCGGGAGCCCCCCTGTCAGCAGATAAGTGGCGAGAAGTGCGCTTGCTGCTGGAAGCGCAAGATCCATCGCAGCGATTTCCGGTCTGAGCAGTTTGATGAATGCACCGGTTCGTGATGCCATGCTCACACTCACAGCACCAGTCTGCTCCGGATCACCTCGTCAGAGAGTCCTGCCTCGCTGCCGCGCACGATCATCCTGATGTTGTTGACCTCGCTATTCTTGGAGAGGATGTAATCCATGATCGGGACGATCGAGAGCGGGTAGTAGTGCGAGGTTCGTGCAGCGTATTCGAGCCAGTACTTCTCAAGACCGATCTCAACGCCGATCAACGAGTCCATATCTTCGGTCACGATGTCTGTGAGGAGGTCATCCCAGTACGGATAGTCCCGAAGCGATGTTGTGAATTCATTAAACGGCAGTCCGGTAAGTTTGATAAGCGCGATCATGTTCAGCTTAAGCCCGCCCGGGATCAGCATATCGATGATCCGCTCCCGCTCAACCCCTGCTTTTGCGGACCGGAAGAGCGTCTTTAAATTCTTCATATCGACCTCTGTCCTGATCATCTCTGAAAATATCCGGTGGCTCTTCGTCTTCGGCTTGCGCACAGCTTCGATCTCGGTTAATTTTTCGTAGTAGAATTTGTCAAGCACATTCTCGAAGTGATCCAGTTCCTCTTCCGAATATCCCTCGAGCGGATAGTTCTGCCTTAACATCTCGGTAATCTCTGGCACATCCTTCTGTACGATCGTCATCAGGTCGTGATAGCCAAACTGCCCTGCTGAGACCACGGATTCGAGGATTTCCTCATCGGTCGCCCCGTATTTCTTCCCCCTGAGGATGGTCTTGATGTTCCAGATATCCCACCACCTGAGATACTCGGAGATCAGTTGGTGCGACTCTCCTGCCGATATGGTGAGCAGTTTTCTGTATGTCAGCGCAAGATTCTGGTTCAGGGCGTGTTCGATCAGATTGACGCCATCATACCTCTGCGCAAGTTCGTCAACATCTGCCTTGTACTCGGAGTCCTCGATGAACCTTGTGATCTCTGCGACCTCCATCTTCATCAGTCTCGGATAAACCTCTTTCGGCAGCAGCTTGCTCTTCATCGCTCGCACTCTTGCGCATAGGTACGCGTAACTTTTGGTGCCCTGTTTCCGTTTCCACGGTGTCTTCAGCATATATTCACCTGTGTGTTGCAAATGATTTCGGATCGATATATATCTTTCGATTTCTCGGGACTGCGGTTCGGGGAGTTGTATCTTCGTGTCCCGCAAAACGTCACGCAACCGATGTTCCAGCCGGAACCTCGCGCTCTGGCACGAGCAGGATTGCCCCCCCGGAGTCGGAGCCGCCTGCAAGGATCATGCCTCGTGATTCGACGCCGAATAACTTTGCTGGCTGCATGTTTGCAAGCACCACAACCTGCCGTCCAACCAGATCGTCCGGGTTATGGGTCTCTGCGATGCCGGCAACGATCTGCCGATCCCGATTCTCGCCAAGATCGACAAGCAGTTTCAGAAGTTTCTTCGATTTCTTGATAGGTTCTGCGCTAACGATCGTGCCGATGCGGATGTCCAGTTCTGAAAACTCTTCGAAAGTGACGTGTTTCTTCTTTGTTGCCTCGCGGACCCGTTTCTCGAGAATCTCTTCCATCTCCTGTATCGTTGTATCCTCGATCTTTGCAAAGAGCATCGCTGGCTTCGGTATCGGCTGCCCGACCTCAACCGCTACTGTCGCTTCATCGTACGAAGCGCCATCAAGCCCCGCGCCCATGCCGACCTGAGCCCATGCGGCAGATGCTGTCACCGGCATCACCGGCTCAAATAATACGGCAAGTGCCTTTACGATCTGGATGCAGTTCCTGACGACCTTCCCAGCACCCGGCGCGTCCGTCTTTATCAGCTGCCACGGCTCATTTGACTGGAAATAGACATTGCCAAACGCGGCAAGGTTCATCGCAGCATCGATGCCGCGTTTAAACTCGTATTCATTAAATGCCAGAGTCACAGCATCCTTCGCAGCCCCGATCTTCTCCACGACCTCGGAATCGATATCCCCATCAGGAACCGTGCCGAAGTTCTTGTGCGCGAAGAGCAGTGTACGGTAGACGAAATTGCCGAGCGTCCCAACAAGTTCGTTGTTCACCTTCTCCTGAAAGACCTTCCACGAGAAGTTCAGTTCCTTCGTGTGCGAGGTGTAGCTTGCAAGATAGTACCGCAGCAGGTCGGGATGAAAGCCCTTGTCGAGATAATCGTCGTTTACCCAGACAACGTACCCCCGGCTCTTCGAGAACGTCTTATCCCCGATCTTGACCATTCCTGACGCGACAACAGCTCTTGGCAGCGTGTATCCCGCGCCTTTGAGGAGGGCGGGCCAGAAGATGCAGTGGTGGTAGATGATGTCTCCGCCGATGAAATGGATGATATCGGTATCTCCGCCCGGGTTCATCCAGTATTTCTTCCAGTCTGCCCCGTGCTCGTCTGCCCACTCCTCTGTAAACGAGATATAGCCGATAGGCGCGTCCACCCAGACATAGACCACCAGATTCTCATGACCCGGAAACCGGACGCCCCATTCGAGATTTCTCGTGATGCACCAGTCATGCAGTTCCCCTTCGACCCATCCCTTCGCATAATTCCTTGCATTCGATGTTCCGCCAAGTTTGTCAAGATAATCCGAAAGAAAACCTTTGAATTCTGATAATTTGAAAAAGAAGTGCTCCTGTACCCGGTATTCCGCTTTGCTCTTGCATATCTTACATAGCGGCTCAAGAATTTCGCCTGGCTCAAGATGCTTGCCGCAGCCCTGATCGCACTCATCACCCCGCGCCACAGCGCCGCAGTCAGGGCACACACCTTCGACATACCGGTCCGGCAGAAACCGATCACACGTCGGGCAGTATGCGAGTTCGATACTCTGCGAAAAGACATAACCCTTAGCAATCAGCGTATTCACGATCTCTGTGGTGCGGTTGTGGTTCGTATCGGATTCAGTGTTTCCGAATTTGTCGAATATGATGTTTAATGACTTGAAAGTCTCATCAAAATGATCGTGATACTTTTGTACAAGTTCTGCCGGCGTTACGCCGAGTTCCTCTGCATTGATTACGATCGGCGTGCCGTGCGCATCGGATCCGCACACAAACGTCGTGTCCTTCCCCTGTTTCCGAAGCGACCGCACGAACAGGTCGGCTGGAATATACGTCCTGAGATGTCCGATATGCGCGGGTCCGTTCGCATACGGCAGTCCGCATGTGACGAGTGTTCTTCTCTGCATCGAGTACTGGTTTTTGGGTGTTGGGTGATATATTCCTTATGGTCGTGCCTTGACACGGCGTGCAAGCGGCGCGCCATACGACACATCCTCAAGTTCCACCGCCTTCTGCCACAGATGCATGCAGTCGCACACAATCTCGGGATTCTCGAGATCAGAGATATCTTGCGTTAGCGAGAACCGGTTGATCGCGCCAGCGGCGTCACGATCGCATCTGCCGCAGTTGTGCGGTCCGTACCTCGAACCCGCGCCGACCGGATCGGACGTGATGATCAAGTCGGGATTCGCCCTCTTCGCGTCCCGAAGCACCGCTATCGCACTCCAGAGCCATGGCGGGCGGTACTCGCCGCGTCTTTGGAGTTTCGATACAAACGTCCCTCTCTGGACATTGCAGAGGTTGATCGAGACCGCCTCTGAATATCCTGATACATCGCGCACTGACCTGACCATGTCCCGGATCGCAGCGCCTTCGGACAGGAACGGCGGCTTTAGAAGCAGATACGCCTTGACAGTCGCATCGTTCCGGTGTGCGATCTCGCTTGCACGGATAAAATCCTCAAACAGGAACCCTTTGTTGATGCAGACATCTCTGATCTCATCGCTGCTCGTCTCAACCCCGATCGCAATCTCAAAGTCCTTCCGGATTCTCTCTTTACAGGCAGCAACTGTCCTTTGTGTCACGAATTCGGGTCTCGTCTCGATTAGCACCTTTGAAACATCGGGATCACTCTCAAGTTCCCCAAGAATCGTGGATCTTACTTCAGGCGGCACTTCGGACGCGTCGAGAAAACTGCCTGATGTGAATATCTTCACCATGAACTTCCCGTCCGGGCGGCGGGCAAGCGCATTGCGGAACTGCGCGATCAGCTCATCATGCGACGGCGGCACGGTTGCGCTGTCGCGAGCAAAACCGCACATCGTGCATTCCTCTCCGCCCCGGCTCCGGTAGCAGCCATGCGTCCGGAGGATCATGGTCAGCGATGGGATCACGCCACCTGGTAGCCGATCTGTCGAAGTCCATGCAGCAACCGGCTTATCCGGCGAATATTCTTTTTTTTTCATCTGGTATATGATCGATGATAAGGTATATATCCCTTGATCCTCCAGATGTTACAAAATCGAACACGATAACATAGGTGAATTGCTTGGATGAAGAAAACAATGGACAAAATGAGATAACGTACGAGCCGATTGTGCCGCTCGAGGAGTATCTTGCTGCTGGAATCCATATCGGCACCCAGCAGAAGACAGGAGACATGCACCGGTTCATCTACCGGGTTCGCACCGATGGGCTGTATGTGCTTGACGTGGAGACGACCGATAAGCGCATCCGCGCAGCGTCCCAACTGCTTGCGCGATACCCGCCACAGAAGATCCTTGTCATATCGGCACGTCAGTATGGGCAGCGTCCTTCAGCCGTATTTGCAAAAATTGCCGGCGCTGTTGCAATCACGGGCAGGTTCGTGCCTGGCACGCTGACCAACCCACAGTATGCTCGCTATATCGAACCTGATATCGTTGTGGCTACCGATCCGACCGGTGATGCACAGGCGATCACAGAGGCGGTCAGCATCGGCATTCCAGTTATCGGATTGTGCGATACCAACAACTCGACAGCGAATGTGGATCTGGTGATCCCGACCAATAACAAGGGAAGAAAATCGCTTGCAATGATATACTGGCTTCTGACAAAGGAGATGTTCACTATAAACGGCAAAGCGAACTTCAATTATACCATAGAGGACTTTGAATCCGAGTTATGACAGAGGGATCTACACACTGATCCTGTGTTTGCGCGAAAGTACCTCCCAGGAGGTGGGAAGACTTGGGATTTTACATCTTAAGAGTGGGTATTATGCATACACAGGATCAGCCCGCGGGTCTGGCGGCTTCAAACGGATCGACCGCCACCTGAATGTGTTATGCGGCAGGAATACGACCCGAAAGTGGCACATCGATCACCTGCTGCCGATCACATCGTTCCGGTGCGCAGTGGCATCATCAACCGATCAGGATCTCGAATGCGCTGTCGCGAAAGGGATCGGCCTCACACGCGAACCAGTCCCGGGATTTGGCTGTACCGACTGCTCGTGCATATCACACCTGCATTTCGCTTCCGATTACGAGGATCTGCTGGACACGGTCATGCAGGCACACTTCGATGCAGGGCTCTCTCCGGAACGGCGGGGACCCTCGCGTCTGGCTGCGACTGACGCGGTCTAAGAATCCGGGTGCAGTTCTGTCGATTATCGGATTTGTGCGATTCGTTTATTCGTGACTGTGAGCATAGTTGAGCAGCGCCGAAGGCATAAAATCAGCACCAAGAGATGGCTGCGCCGATGCTGCGTATTCACGAATACCACGAATTTGGATGCCATGAAATCTATTGATTCCTCTGAACAGTTCGAGTTGTACCGTGCGACTAATTCCGGCTCACCCCTTTAAGAATGCTGCTTGACTCCTCGGCGCATCGGCTGAGCACTGCTTCGGAAGTCCCGACCACTTCCATCCCGGCAGCGCCAGCATGTCCGCCGCCAGAGCCGTGATACTCGAGACCGATGTCACGCATCATCTCCCCGAGATTGATGCCGCATCTGATCGCATCCCGCTTTGCACGTCCGCTCACCTTCGTTATCCCGTCCCTCGCCGTTCCCACGAATGAGATGTCGGCACCGATGTTTGTAAGTGCAGTGGCAACGGCAGCCCCGAACGAATCCGACTCTGAGATGGCGAAGATCCAGTCATCGACCTTCAGGATATTGGCACGGTTTGCTGATTCGAGTACAGTGGTGCGCATCGAGATGTCCTGTGGCGTGCTCGCGAGCAGATCGAGAGCCTCGCTGTAACTGACCCCACCTAAGTCTATGAGGTCGGCAATCGCTCGAAACGAACCTGTCGTGGCATGTTTGAAATGCCCGGTATCTGTGATGATGCCGGTCATGAGTGCAAGCGCTGTGCGCTCCCTGATTGGAGCGTTCATGCATTTCAGGACGTCGACGACG
This sequence comes from Candidatus Methanogaster sp., assembly GCA_013572355.1. GTDB lineage: Archaea > Halobacteriota > Methanosarcinia > Methanosarcinales > Methanogasteraceae > Methanogaster_A. The sequence continues at coordinate 3,643 of QBUV01000098.1, read as the reverse complement.
ATCTCCGCAGTTGAGCCGGCGAGCCGGTGCAGGTAGAAGCTTGCATCATCGATCAACTGGGAGACTGAATGGTGATCGATCACGCAGTAATCGCCGAGCACCAGATCGTTTAATTGCGACTGGGTCGATGTGTCCACAACCACCGTAAAATCGTAGTCGGACGGATCTGGCGCATACACGACCTCGATCTCCAGTTGATCGACCAGCATGGAAGCCACCCTACCACAGTAATCCGCAACACCCACCGTGCCGCCGAAAGACTCGGCAAGCGCGAACGCACTCGATACCGCATCCGGGTCGGCATTGCGGTGACCGAGAAAGAGGACGTTTTTGTAGTTTAACATCTGGTCATAGAATGTTATTTCATCGATGTTCATGATATGTGGGATGCGGTAAGAGTTAAAAAGTGTGATGTGGCTGCAGGGGGCAAGTTTTGTGGAGCCGGGTGAAATTATTCCGGAACTTGGGCATAACCCCGCATCCCGCCCCCCATCCAAAACTTAATGTGACGCGTGCACCATCTCGGTTATATGAAGATGGCGATTCTTGGCGGGACCGGTGACATCGGCGGGGGGTTTGCGCTTAACTGGGCAGAAAACCACCACATCCGCATCGGCTCACGCAAAGCAGACAAGGCAGAGGCGGCAGCCGAAAGCTACAAAGATGCGCTTGCAGCTTCTGGAATGAAAGGCAACATTCTGGGATTTGATAACATGACTGCAGCCGAAGGAGCAGACGTGATCATACTCACAGTACCTCACGAACATGTTTCAGGAGTGATCGATACCGTGCGCCCGGTGCTCGATCGCCAGATCATTGTCTCTCCGGTCGTTCCGATGACCAAATCCGAATATTTCGAGTATAATCCTCCGGAACAGGGGAGTGCGGCAGAGGAGATTCGGGAGATGCTGCCAGAGGGCACCTGCGTGGTTGCGGCATACCACACAATCGCGTCCGGACGGCTGTGCAGTCTCGATCCCGCATTCAGGTGTGATGTGCTGATCTGCGGCGACGATCGCCATTCAAAGGATGTCGTGATCGACCTCACCAATGAAATCGAGTGCCTGCGTCCGCTGGATGCCGGTCCGCTCGCAGCAGCAAGGACGATCGAGTCGTTAACACCAATGCTGCTCAATCTCGCCATGCTAAATGACCTGAAAGATCCGAGCATCAAGATCCTGTAAGATTACGATGTCACTTGATTCCCTGCGCCCTCATGCAAAAAGCATCCTAAAGCCGCTTGTCGGGATCATGTCCCGCATCGGAGCAACGCCTGACGCCCTGTCGGTCATCTCCCTTATCTTTGCGATCTCTGCAGGAATACTGTATGCGGTGTCGGGTGACGGCACAACGCTTGTGCTCGCTGCCGGTGCGATGGTGCTCTTAAACGGGATCGCGGATGCGATGGACGGAGAACTTGCAAGAAGTTCAGGAACCGCGGGCAAGCGTGGCGATTTCCTGGATCATGTGATCGACCGGTATGCCGATGTCTTCATCATCTGCGGGATATTCTTCGGAGCTTATGTGGACTGGCGGATCGGAGTTGCTGCGATCGTTGGCACGCTTCTTACCAGTTATCTTGGTGTGCAGGCGCAAGCAGTCGGGGTTGGCAGGTATTACGGCGGAATACTCGGGCGGGCGGACCGTCTTGTAATTATAATGCTTGCAAGCATCCTTTACTTCCTGTATCCTCATGCGATCTATGGATTTTCATTTCTCGGGTGGTCGATAGTGTTGATCGCGATAGCAAGCAATTTAACAGCGATCCAGCGATTTGTGCATATCTGGAGGGAGCTTTCCTGATAGGTTCTGATCGTGGTAATATTTCCTGATGTACGTACGTCTGCTGTGAATTTGGCATATCAATTCTCATAGTGATGGTAAATCGTTTGGAATTTTTGTGTGATAAGGTTTTTATAGTATCTAATACTGATTGATCTATGCAAACATTGCAATCGAAGTATGGAGGTAAAACACTATGAAGAAAATAATAGGAATCATAATGGTACTGCTGATGCTGATGTCGGTGACAGGTGCATGGGCAGGTAACGCAAAGGATACGCAAGCCGGTGGCGAAAAGGTGAATGTGATCATCGGTTATGTGGACAAGCCCAACCATGCTGACGAGGACATGATTCGTGGAAACGGTGGAAAAACCAAGTACACATATAATATAATCAATGCGAAAGCGGTGGAAATACCGGAGCAGGCTATCGACCGCATCAAGAACAATCCGAGAGTGGCGTATGTCGAAGAGGATGCCAAAGTATATGCGCTTGACGTGGAACTGGATAATTCATGGGGCGTCAAGCGCATAGGCGCAGGCGTTGTTCATGGATACAACACAGGTGCCGGAGTTAATGTCGCGATCATCGATACCGGGATAGATTACACCCACCCAGATTTGAATGATAATTACAGAGGCGGATACGACTTTGTGAATAGTGATTACGATCCGATGGATGATGCGGGGCATGGAACACATTGCGCAGGAATCGTTGCGGCAGAGGACAATAATGAAGGCGTTGTGGGAGTTGCACCAGAAGCAAATCTGTACGCAGCCAAGGTACTGGATGATACTGGAAGTGGATATACAAGTGACGTAGTGGCTGGTATCCAGTGGTCAATGGATAATGGGATGCAGATCATATCCATGAGTTTGGGCTCAAATAGTCCATCAGAAGCCATCGAAGGCGCTTGCAACAACGCATACAATTCAGGGATCGTTGTAGTTGCGTCAGCTGGAAACAGTGGCAACCTACCCGGTAGGGGGGACAATGTGGGTTATCCGGCAGCATACAGCTCAGTTATTGCAGTTGCAGCAACTGACAGTAACGATAAAAGAGCACGCTGGTCGAGCACAGGTCCAGATGTCGAACTCGCCGCTCCTGGAGTGAGCATTTACTCAACATATATGGATGGAGGATATGCATATATGAGTGGTACTTCGATGGCATGCCCGCATGTTGCTGGAACAGCAGCTCTGGTGATGGCTGCTTATCCCGAATGGAATAATTCACAGGTCAGGCAGCAAATGCAAGATGCTGCCGATGATCTTGGTACAGCCGGGTTTGATTACTGGTATGGATATGGTCTGGTTGATGCAGATGAAGCGGCTTCTCAACCTATCGACGTTCACGATATTGCGGTCACGAGTATTGTAGCCCCATCCTGCGTGGTGAAAGGTGATCTCGTTTCTGTTGGTGTGTCCGTGACAAATGAAGGCAAATATGACGAAACATTTACACTAACACTCACAGATACAACTGATGCTAAAGTAATAGGCTCAGAACAAGTTACTTTAGTAGCTGAAGCATCTACCACACTAACATTCAGCTGGAATACAACTGATGCTACACACGGAGATCATGTTCTTAATGCAACAGCCAGTGTTGTATCTGGTGAAACAGATACTGCAGACAACTCAATGACCGGGACAGTTACAGTAGTAGAAGAGGCACCAGCTAACCGTATGCACATTGCCAGCATCGAGATGTCGTTTAAAACAGCCGGACCGAACAGAAACGCCATAGCACTGGTAACGATTGTTGATGCGGCTGATGAGCCAGTTGAAGGTGCAACGGTCTATGGTACTTGGAGCGGTGCGACAAGCGATACCGATTCCGGCTTAACCGATGCAAGC
>QBUV01000180.1 GCA_013572355.1 Candidatus Methanogaster sp. | reverse complement strand
ATTGGTGCAGACGGTACTATTAATTATTACTGTGCTGCCGTTTATAGCATATACGGAACTGGGTAAGGCCGCGGGTACCAGCGAACCCATCCGGAACGCAGTAGAGATCATCAATAATGGTATATACAATGCAATCTATTTTACTGCTGATATACTGGAACCGTTCATCCCTCCTGAGTTGGGCACCGCCCATAATATAGTGGTGTCCGGTATATTGATTGCCGGAATGCTGTTCACCGTGATTTTAGCGGTGCTCATCGTAAAAACAAGCGCAAAGATCATCACGGAGTGGGCTATGGAGAAAGATGCCTGATAAAAATATTCTGAAGTTATGTCTGGGCACATGCGTCCTGATAGCGGTTCTGTTCATACATCTGGTTCTTGCAGGGATTTATAAGATAATCTTTCTTTTATTAGTTATACTGATACTGGTATTATTATTGATATACCCCGGTGTACGGAAAGTATTTTCAAAAGCCCTGTACGACCTGATTCGTTGATATGCATCATCTCTTGTGCCGGCACCCCTATTGCATAACGCGAAACATGAGACGACTTAAAAAATCAGATGGCTAATATCATATTGCATCATGACACGTTTTATTCAATAACCCGAAAGGGGAGTAATTAGCACGTGAGTTAGAAGGATGATGGATCATGATCGCACACATCACAGGAATCCTCGATAGAAAATCGCAGAACCGCGCAGTCGTCGATGTCGGCGGCATCGGGTATGAGCTACACATCCCAACGTCCACATATAGCGTGCTGCCGGAGCCGGGAAGTCCTGTGCAACTGCACACCCACCTCCACGTAAGGGAGGACGCGCTCATGCTGTATGGGTTTTCAAGCGTCAGGGAACTTGAGTTCTTCAGGTTGCTGCTTGGAGCATCGAGGATCGGACCGGGCGTTGCCTTAAATATCCTGTCCGGAATATCGTTTGATGAATTCAAATCCGCCGTGTACAACGAGGACATCAACCGATTGAGCAGCATCTCAGGCATCGGGACAAAGACCGCAAAGCGGCTCGTTCTCGAACTCAAGGACAAGATCACAGAGATTCCTGCAGAAACCGGGTATCCGGCAGATACTGCAAGTGCTGCCATCGCCGGCATGGTCTCGCTTGGATTCGCGAGAAGCGTGGCAGAGGCTGCCGTCCACGCGGCACTCCAGTCGGGATCGGTCCTCGATCTCGGGGAACTGATCAAAGCCGCGCTTAAGAATGTTTAGGAGTGCACACGAGATGCGAACACCCAATATCGAGTATCTCGACCATCCTGCCGATGTGAAGTTCAGGGTGCACGGAAGAACGATCGAAGAGGCGTTTGAGTACGCGGCCCGTGCGATGTTTGGCGTGATGATCGATCCTGATGCCGCAACCATAGAACCGATACGAACCATCGAGATCGATCTATCCGCTGATGACTGCAAGGATCTGCTGTACGACTTTCTTTCGGAACTGTTGTACCTCTTCGAAGTCGAGGAGATCGTATTCGGGCGGTTCGATGTGGAGCGGATCGAGCAGGTGGGGGGCGGGTATCACCTCAGGGCGCACGTCTCTGGCGAGCCGATCGATCGGGGGCGGCACAGGTTCGGGGTTGGTGTGAAGGCGGTCACCTTCCATGATATGGTGATCGAACGGACGGATGACGGGTATACGGTGCAGGTGCTTGTCGATACGTGAAACGAACCGACTCACACACCCCTAACCGCCCGCGGATCTACAGCAACCCCGCGGCTTGACTCGACCATCTCGCGTCCGCTCATCACAGCTCGCCCAACCCCAAACGCCATTGCGCCTTCGACGATCACCTCATCCATCGGTCTGATCTGCGGGTCGGCGCTGACTACGCCGGGCGCAAGGATCGATCCTTTCGGCAGGAAATCATCGATCTCGACCCGATATATGTCCGGCGGCATGTTGGCGGCACCTGCAAGTGTCGGCGCGATCGTACCAAACCTGGTGGACGATGCGATCTGCTCGCGATCCGCGAATATCCTGAATCCGGACCTACCTGATTTTACCCGTGCTCGATCCGGGATCAGTTGTTCTCCAACGCCCCGCCCGAACTGGTAGTCCGCAATCGCCCGAACCGTGGCGAGCTGGGATCTCCTGCTTCTGCCGCGCGATTGCGATGACACGATCCCGGCAACGGATTCCCGCAAGCTGGCAAGCGAATCATCGGACAGCAGACCTCCGGTGGCAGCGGCAGAGTACACAATCTCGATTCCGAGATCGCGCTCAACGATCTTGCAGACATCGAAAAATCCGCCGCTGACGTGCGCTATGATGTTCTTGTACGTATGTTTCGCAAGATACGTGCGCAGGCACGCAGCTACCCACGCGGTCTCATCGAGACTCCACTCTCCGGTAACAGCGATATCGTAGTGCGCCGCAGGATACACGGTCTCGAGTTCTCGCGGAACAACACCGAGCGGCGATGTCAGTATGATCTCATGGACTTGCTGCCGGTACCCTTTGAGCGCATCGAAGAACCTCGCATGAGACCGTGACAGCGAGTATGGTTTCTTTGCCGAGCACGGCAGTATCACGAGAGTATCTGTATCGGAATCGGGCGGAGTGAATCTGGAGAGCACACGCTCTGCAAATCTGGTGACCTCGACGCGATTCTGGGATTCCGCGGTGTTTGCAACGAGAACGCTCTTCCGCACCGTCGGGGTGCGCTCCTCAAGATACGTGTGCTCAGAGTCCAGCAACCTGAGTGCCGCCGTGAGGTATGGGCTGGATCTGCACTGCTTCTCCACATACTCGCGCAAGATTCCATCGCGGATGCATTCGCGTACGGTTCTCAATTCTTCGCTCAATCTGGCGGTGTTATGATCCGCAAGCAGTCTGGCACGCTCTGACTTTGGGCGGCTGCGCAACTCTTCCGGAGTCTTGATCTCTGTGCAGATCGCACACGAGCACGGAAACTCGCGCAGACGTTCGATCGATCTTGCACCTTCTCTTGTCAGATACAGGTCCTGATACCCGCGTATTGTGCAAGCGGTGTCGTCAACGAGATCGATTCCGAGATAGATCAGCACAGCAAGGTTCTCTGGCGTTGCAAGCGCGGGCGCGTACACCGCGGTGTCTGGCGCCGTGTTATTCTTCAGTCTCAGCACGGCATCGACAAGCGACCTTGCCTGGTTCTCAAAGAGTGCCGCCGCACCGAGCACATAGAGGTCGCGACCTCTACCCGGTATATCTGCCTGCGCCGGATGGATCACCTCGCCAACAGCGCCGTCATGACCGGCTATCTGCGGTGAGAACGGCTGTGGGGGGCGGTTGACGATCTCTGGCGGCGCATGGGGCGGAAGCGACCTGTGCGGCAGTATCAGCAGTTTACCGGGATCAGCAGATGTTTCCGGGCTTTCGTCCCGGTCCCACACGCACCCGCAATCGATGATGCTGCCCCGGTGCTTCCTGAGCAACTCAGAGTTCAGGATCGCTGGCGTCCGGATTCGCTGATCCAGCATCAGTCTGCCGATCCTTGCGGCGCAGTCCCGGTCAGTTACTTCAAAGTATTTGGTCATCTGAACACATCTACCGATTCATATTGGAATTCCATCTCTTTTTCTGCAATCATACTCATGTTCTTACGCCTCTATTGGATGGGGCATCCACCATGTTCATCTATTGCCTCATCGATTTCTTGCATTGTTCGGATAGTCTCTTTAATACTGCTTGAATCTTGCTAATCAAGTTATATCTCATCCCCTCCCGACCTCGCACTTACCCCCCCACCCCATATCGCACGCATCAACGACAATCCTGACCCCCTCCGAAATACCAGCAATCAAAGGAGGTGTACGAACCCGAAAAATCTGACACCGCACCAGATCAAGTAGATACGCAAGTATATCGACAACATTTTAACCTGCTACGGATATTATCATAGTATGACTGATATACAGATGCCGACAATGGTGGAAAAAGAAATTCATGCGTTGGTCGAGGCGAAATATTATTCTTCAATCTCAGAAGCCGTTAAAGACGCCTTCAGATCACTATTCGCAGCAAAGCCAGCACTCAAAATAATTTCTGCAATATATTTATATACAAATAACGAAGTTTCCATCTCAAAAGCGTCAGAGATCGCCGGAGTCAGTATCGAAGAATTTAAAGAAATATTGGCGAGTCGCAGTGTGAAACGGGAAATATATCCTGATGAGGGAATCGATGAGAATGTGAGAATGATTCTGGAGCGAAGAGTTTGAGTATCCTTTTAGATACGGACGTGCTGTCCGCCTTTGCAAAAATCGGAGGACTCGAGCTGATAAATGAACTGTTCTCCGGCGAAGAGATGCTGATTACCAACGGCGTCTACGAAGAGCTGGCGTACATAAAAGAATCTGGTTATGGGTTCGTTGATCAAATCTTCACTTTCGCCAGTAACACTCCAATGAGGGGCGATGAACTAAATATCTACCATTCATTCATGGAACATACAAATCTGGGCAAGGGGGAACTGCAATGCATTGCAGTTTGCATCGTGCGAAATTATCCATTCATCACAAATGATAGAAAGGCAAAGAATTTCGCCAGCGCAAAAGGCGTTCTAACATGGGACATACCTGACCTATTAAAGGCGTTGTGGGTGGCTGGGATTAAAAGCAAAGAAGAAGTGGCGATTTTAATGAGGATGCTGGAGCAGAAAGACCTGATGGTTATCAAAAACAAAAATCAAATCCTGGAGTCTGCGATAGATTCGATGATCTGATTCAGCGATGCTTTTCACACCCTCGCAAACCATATAAATTGGCACAGAAAATCTGTAAAGATCTTAATATCCCTCCACCGTAGCGTTATACTCCGATCATCCCCACACCCTCCTCGATTCGCAACATTTATGCACATCGCAACCAAGAGCAGCATGTATGATCATCGGAACACGCGGGAGTGCGCTTGCGCTTGCGCAGGCAGATATCGTCGCCAGAGAGTTGCAGGAGATCGGCGTCGAGACCGAGGTTCGCACCATCAAGACACACGGCGATGTGGTCACCGACCGCCCGCTGCACGAACTCTCCAATGTCGGGGGCGTCGGAGCATTCGTGCGTGAGATCGATGAACACTCGCTTGCTGGCGATATCGATATCGCAGTCCACTCGATGAAGGACATCCCCACAATCCGCCCGGAGCAACTGACGACCGCAGCGATCCTCAAGCGGGATCCTCCGTATGACGTGCTGATCACGGGGGATGGTGGCGGAGGTGGCGACGGAGACGGCATGAGCATCGATGACCTGCCTGCAGGCGCAGTCATCGGCACATCGTCGCTGCGCCGCCGAGCCCAACTGCGCCGGTTCCGTAGCGACCTCGATATCATCGATCTGCGTGGCAACATCAACACCCGCATGAGAAAGCTACGCGAGGGTGTCTATGACGGGATCATTCTGGCGGAGGCAGGACTTGTACGGCTGGGCTGGGATATCGGGTTTGAGCGGCTCAAGATCGATCATTTCATCCCGTCAGCCAATCAGGGCACGATAGCGGTCGTGACGCTTGCGGACTCTGCTGCCGGGGATCTGGTGCGTGCGCTCGATCACAGCCAGACGAGAGTCGAGACCGAGATCGAACGGATCGTGATCAGCGTTCTCGGCGGAGGGTGCGATGTCCCGATCGGCGCGTTTGCTGAGATCGTGGGCGGCGATCGTGTCCGGGTGCGTGCCGAGGTGCTGTCTCTTGATGGCAGCCGGTATGAACGGGTGGATGAGACGATCCCGGTGGAGGGGTATGCGGAACATGCTGAAAGGGTTGGTGTTGAATTGGAAGCGAAAGGCGGGGGCGCGTTGGTGAAAGAGGCGTGTCGATACTAATTGTCTGTGGTTTCAGGTTCTGCTGGGCGAAAAGTTCGTAAGGGAACTCACAAGTAATAATATGCCGGGAGCGTCACACCACCATCAATAAGAGGTGCTGCATTGTATAGCAGGATTACTTAACGAACACTTGTGAAATCTGCGTTGTTTTAAGTATCATGACGGCTCCATCGCGAATGCATGAAACTCACGCGATCAATATGGCAGTCTTCCAATATCCTCGTTGGTATGGTTACTGATGAACTTAATCTTGAGCGCAGTGGTAAAATGGATGACATGAAATCGCTATGTACAGGCTCTGGACTTAAGTCCGGGGTTTAGTGACTGAAGACT
>QBUV01000179.1 GCA_013572355.1 Candidatus Methanogaster sp. | reverse complement strand
TGTTGACCGCACCATCATCAGTGACGTCGCCGCAGATCGGTTGCTCCGGCTGACCTCCGTCCCAGCCCGCGAGGCGTGCCATCATCCACCAGACGGCTCTTCCTTTGAGCACGCAATTTATAGTGTTACCAGCACCAGCCGAACCGCAATGTGCGCAGCTACTGCAACCGCTGTAACCATCGACGTTATTTCCTGTTGTCAACTGCTCAAGTTCGGAACCGACATTGGCATTACACCATTCGATGCCCCAGTTACTGTCCTTATATGATATTTTAGTATAGTCCAAATTATCCCACATTGGTTTATCATAGTAGTAATTTCCATCAGGTTCATAATTTTCTATATCCGCGAAATCAAACAAAATTCTGCCATTATCCAGACAATGCTGCCTTATCTGTTCATTTGCAGTATGAATGAAACCGCCTTCACCCTGTCCTTGTGCATGACCGGTCATGAACACAAACTTGACAGGATGTTCTGCAGCTCTTGGATTGGACCCACCCGCACTATATTCAGAAACAAGTAGCTCCATGTTTTCGAGATAGCGCGAGATATTATGACCCTCGATACTACACCATGACCACATGATGACATTGACATGGTAATTATCAGCATTATTCAACAAATTCCGAGTTGCAGTCACCCACGGGGTAACGCCATTTTCATCGATGTAATCACCCTGGCTCAGGTCAGCACATCCGGATATGCCCCCATCATCCAGATCGAGACCACTTGCTCCATTGTCAGACCACTCGTACTTTGATCCGAATGCAGGGAAATTTTCAAGCGCGTTCATACCAGTGACCAACTGGCTGCCGTGAGACGTATGCTGATAAGCAATATGGAGGTCATCCTTTGCTTGGTCCAGCCAATAATCAGGAATCTCTGAGAGATCCGTGCATGTATGGTCAATAATAATCGCGTCTGCGCACGCAGACGGCACCATCGCCAATATGGCGATCATTCCAACAATCAGCATCACTTCTTTCTTCATGATCGATCATCCCTTTTCCAGTCAGCGCGTAATGGCGTGTATACCATTGTGCGCAACACATCCTATAAAAAGCTAACGATTTTGCCGCGCACTTATCACCACCCATGTCATATTGTCTTCGACCGGTTGCGAAAGGGGATTATGCCGATCGCCATAAGATACATAGCATCATGGTAAACGCACTTACCGATACTACCCCGGGATCCTTACTTTGTGTTTCTAACTTCCCCTCTCTCACGTGCCGCAAGCGCGACCGCTCTCAATCCTCTCAATCGAACCGGTGCCGCGCATACGCCCGGATGATGTCGGGCGGGCGCGGCAAATTAAAATATGACTTCAGGTTCAGGTCTGGGATGTCGCACGCATCTTCGCGACAACATCCCTCCGGCTGATGAACCCGACCAGGTCATCATCCAGATTGAGTACCGGAATCCCACCGTACCCATACTTTAGCATGAGATTCACAACATCGGGTATGTTGGAGTTCGTGTACACGGTCCTGACGCCGCGGCTCATGATATCCATGGTCAGGAGATTCTTGACTCTGGTATCCTGTTGATTGGCAGTAACCAGACCGCGGATCGCACGCATCGCTTTTGCTATGTCCTTCTCGGTTATGATGCCGACCAGCCGGTGATCCTCGATCACAGGGAGACGCCCGATGTTGTGATCCATCATCGTCCGCCGCACATGGACGACGCGATCGCCGGGCGCAGCATTGACCGGTTTGTTCATAAATTCCGCAGCAAATCCAAAGACGGTCTGGGTTTGCAGAATCTCCTGCGGCGTGACCCAGCCAAGGATCTCATCATTATCCTGTACAATAAGGATGCCTCTCTGCTCCTGTAAAATCGATATGGCATCGTCCACATCCATATCCGGAGGAACCACCGTGCAAGAATCGCTGACCGCAGTGGCTACATGGAGCGAGGATGCTGCTATACCGGATTTCTTGCTCGTGCCGAGTGCACGCGCAATATTTCGCATGGTCAGCACACCTCTGAGTTTGCCTTTGCTCGTAACCATCAACCTTCTGGTATCATACTTATCCATCAGATCCAGTGCGTGAGACAGATCTTCTGATTTTTCGATGCGCACCGGCTCCACCATAATATCGCGTATATTCATAATTCTCCTCCTATATGATTTATCGCTTGCAACATACTATCCTGATTCAAGATTCCGACCACATCATTCTCGTTATCGACAACAACGATGCTGGCAATCCGTTCATCGACCATCATGCGTGCCGCATCGGTTGCAAGCTCATCATCTGCTATCGTTACCAGCGGCGCGGACATAATATCTTCTGCAATAACCGGAAGTTCATGGACTCTCCTACCTTTGCGCGGGGCAGACGGTGTGCACGCGAACGTCAGGTTGGAGTTGGTGATTATACCCACTGGCTTTCCGCCGTATTCGAGAACCACGACCCGATCCACCTCCTCATCCCACATCATCTGCAGGACATGGCTGAGCGAGTGGTGTCTGTGGACAACCGCAACAAAGTCGGACATAATCTCACTGACGCGTATATCGGCGGTTATCCGGGAAAAATATTCGATCATATCCCGTTTGGTGATGATCCCACATAGATCTCCTCTCACACCATCACGAACCGCAAGACTGCCGATATCGTTCTCAAGCAGCAGTTCAGATGCCTGCCACAGGCTGGCGTCAGGATATATGCTGATCAACGACTTTGTCATGACCAGCTGCACAGGAATCTGATCGATCGGACGTCTCCGCCACTGCGGCTCTGCCTGATCGAGTCTGCGCCCGATATCGGATTCGGTGAGCATGCCTACAGGTTCGTCGTGCAGTATCACAAGGAGCCTGCTGATCCTGTGGCGGAGCATCAGATTGCGCGCCCTTGAGATTGGCTCTCCTGGTGTAATTGCATACACCGGAGCACTCATTATGTCCTTAACTTGCATAGCTCATTGTCTTGATGTGGTTAGTACCCGCACAAAATCTCTTTCCGTCAACATTCCAGTAAGAACACCGTCGTCGATGATTGGAAGCGAACCTACGCCGTTTTCAGCCATCATCTTGGCAGCATCGCCGATATCCCGGTCCGACGTTGTCCAGACAACATCCCGGATCACAAGCGTCTTTACAGGTACACTGAGCGCATCATCGATGCCGGTTGCCCCCTTTGTCAGTGCCTCGCCGCTACCAAGGAACCGCAGTATATCAAAAGCAGTGACGATTCCGAGCAGTATATCGTTCTTGACGACCGGGATGCGTCTGAATCCGTTATCGATCATCAGTTTACCGGCAGCCCCGATCGGAGAATCCGGCTCAACAGTCATCACATTCGTTGACATGTAATCGGCTATATTGGTGCCGATCTCGATGCCTGCAACCAGATGCATGAAATCCTGTTCGGTCACGATTCCTGAGACGCGCTCATCCTTGTCCAGGATCGGCAGATATCCGACGTTCTTCTCTTCCATTAGTTTCAGAGCATCCTCGATTGAGGAGTCTGTATACAGGTACGCAACATCGGTCTCCATGATCTTGCGCACCTCCTCGTTGACCGCAGCCAGTATGTTGCCACCGAACCGGTTGGTGACAAGAGAATGCCTCGGTCCGCCGCACAGAAAATCAACGATGTCCCTGCATACGATGCTGCCTCTTAATTGCTGCGTGCCTGCATCAGCGATAGGGATTCTTCTGAATCCATGATTCAGCATCGTTTTGACGGTGCTCATGATCGTTGTGGTCGGCGGAACCGTCACAACACCCTCTGTCGCTATTGCAAGTATGTCGCCGTGGTGTATAGCGGCATGTGCGTTAATTTTATCGCCGCCTCGATCCAGTGCGCCCCCGACCATCGTTATGCGCGGTTTCGTTGTTTGTTGTCTTTTCATTACATCACCAAGTAAATCACGTGTGATCATGCATTATCACAGTGTATTTAAAGCTTGCTACACTTGTACCACCAATCACCTCTTACGGATCATGCAGTGTGTGGTAAGATGTCCAATCATTTAAAGGTATTGGACGGATTGGGGTTGTCAACTTGCAATGCCAACACCAACACCTAAAACCAACACCAAACACCAAACACCAACACCTATACCAGTGTAACACAGAGTGGAAGACGGTCAAGTTTGAAAAGGAGGTGCCCTGATCAAGCAGATTGCACTGATTACAGATGATTTCTCGCTACACCAATCGATCATCTCCGAGATACGGTCGAGAAATCTTAAGATTGCGACGTTTCGAGTCGGTGAAGAAGTACCGGTACATATCGGAGTCGTGATCACCACTGAGCCGGAGACCGGCGCGATCGACTTCGATCCCGATCACACCGTTGTAGCAAGTCCCGCGGAGCGTGCCGACGTGATCGTGGATCGCGCGATTATGAAACTGCGGGATATCAAGGATGTTAGTATCATAATAGGGATTGATCCGGGCGAGCGCACAGGAATTGCCGTGCTCGCTGAAACTGCAGTGATCTCTACCTATTGCGTCCCGATGGCGGATGTCTACCAGACTGTGCTTCGAATCATGGAGTCCGTGCATCCTGAGCACGTGATCATCCGCATCGGACACGGAGCACGGCTGATCAGAACCCAGATCGTCAATTCGCTTACCAAACTCGGAGCGTACATGGAACTGGTGGATGAGACCGGAACCACGCCGGCAAAGGGCAGGAATGCCGACATACGTGCAGCGATCAGAATCGCACATCTGAAAGGCACGCCGATCGGGAAAAAGTTCATAACCCCCACAATTGGCGAGATTCGGTCGATTCAGGATCAGAGCAGGGAGAAAACAGGAGGCGAACTGACGATCTCGCGTGCTCTTGCCGAAAAGGTTGCCACCGGTGAATTGATCCTCGAAGATGCGATTTTGATGCAGAAAGGAGAAATAAAACCTTGACAAACACATCTGTCCGACAAAACTTAATACCGACGAATAGTTAACTATTACAGTAACAAGATACGTAGTTACACAAGATACGTAATCACGGTGGTTGCAAATGGGCATAATTAAAAAGATAAGAAAGAACCTCTCTTCGGCGTTTAATAAGATATTCAAGCGTGGGAAGATACGCAGGATCGGCATATACGGTCCTCCGAACGCTGGCAAGACCACGCTTGCGAACAGGATCGTGCGGGACTTTACAGGGGATGTGGTCGGCTCGGTCTCTGATATCGCTCACGAGACGAGAAGGGCGCACCGCAGGGAAGGCGTAACCATCGAGTCAAACAACGGTGCTTCCATTACGCTGGATATCGTGGACACTCCAGGGCTTGCGACAAAGATCGATTTTCAGGATTTCATGGCAAAGGGACTTTCAGAGGACGAATCGAGGCGGCGGGCAAAGGAAGCCACTGAAGGGGTTATAGAGGCAGTGAGATGGCTTGACGATCTCGAAGGCGTGATCCTGGTGATGGATGCGACCGAAGACCCGTTCACACAGGTAAACGTCACTGTGATCGGCAATATGGAGGCGCGCAAGCTTCCGCTCCTGATCGCTGCAAACAAGATCGATCTTGACAACTCTGCCCCCTCCCGTATCAAGAGCGCGTTCCCGCAGCATCCGATGGTGCCGATCTCAGCGCTTAATGGCGACAACATCGATGTCCTGTACGAGAAGATCGCAGACCATTTCGGGTGATTTCGATGAAAGGCATACAAATGGATCTGGTCTCATCGGATAAACTCGACCGGCTCACATCGGTTGAGAAGATTCGCATGATCCTTGATGGCGTGGAGAACGGAAAGATCATCGTCCTTGAGAGGGGGCTAACTCCGCAGGAGGAGACGAAGCTAATCGAGGCGACGATGACGAAAATAACCCCTGGCGAGTTTGCTGGCATCGAGATCGAGAGCTATCCCGGAGCTGTGCATCAATCATGGTTTGACAAACTGCTCAAGAAGCCGATCGACCGAGCCCGCCTGACCGTGATCGGACCTGCCGATCAACTGAAGATGCTGAAGCGGAATCGGGACGTGATCAGCACGATGGTGTCTGCGAGGTGAAGGGGCGAGTGTGGGGGTGTGGAGGGGCAGAGGGGTGATCAATATCCCTTATCTGCTCAATAAAAAATTTTGTGGCTACAAGTTCAAATTTCATTGCAGGGCTTTGGTGATATCGTTATGATCTCTTATTTTGCCTTTCTCAATGGATGCCGACAATAGTTTTTCGATCAGATCAATCTCTTTGCCGGAGAATGTTTCATCATATCTGTTATCCCTGAAGATTTTATCCCTGATCGCTTCAAGAATAAATTCCTGAATATTCCTGTAACCATAATTATCGACAT
>QBUV01000178.1 GCA_013572355.1 Candidatus Methanogaster sp. | reverse complement strand
TCCGAGTCCGCCCGGAAAAAATTAAAAAGCCACGCCAAACATATCCCATCAACGAAATCCATACAATATGTACATACTATGTAGACTATATAAAATCTACATATTTCTTGGGAAAAACTATATATATGGCGGTTGCGCACATTACCGCGGTGATATACCAAATGGAAAAACCACATACATCGCGAAGATTTTTGCCACGTACGATCGTGGCAACGCTCCTGATCGCAGCAATCACGGCAACGCTTGCCGGATCAGGTTGTATCGAGAACAACGATGCCGGCACACAGGAACACGCAATGAAACTGCAGGTCGCAGGATCGACAACGGTTCTTCCGATAGCAGAGGAGTGCGCACGCGTATTCATGGGAAATAATCCTGGCAGTAAGATATATGTGTCCGGAGGCGGCTCCTCACACGGCGTAAAGGCTGTTGCTGACGGCACTGTGAACATCGGAGACGCATCCCGCGACATGAAGGACTCTGAGAGGGCGAGCTACCCGGATCTTGTGACGCATGCCATCGCAAAGGACGGTGTTGCAATCGCAGTCCATCCGGATAACGAGATCAGCGACCTGACGATGCAAGAGCTTAAAAGCATATACACAGGCAAGATCACGAACTGGAAGGATGTAGGCTACGAGGACGCAGAGATCATGGTGGTCTCCAGAGAGGAGGGGTCAGGAACAAGGGATTGCTTCGAGCAGGCGGTTCTTGCACCCACCAAAGAGGAGATCACTGACCATGCGATCATCCAGGACTCGAATGGAAAGACGCGAACGACCGTTGCCGGAAATAAACATGCCATCGGATTTCTGTCTCTCGGGTATGTCAACTCTGATATCCGGGCGGTTGGACTCGATGGCACCGATCCCACAATCGGGAATATCCGAAGTGGCGATTATGCGATCTCAAGAACGCTCTGGATGATCACAAAAGGGGAGCCAGACGCGGATGAGCAGGCGTTCCTCGACTTTGTGCTCTCGGAAGATGGGCAGGGAATCGTTTCTGAGGTGCATTTCATACCGGTCTCAGGGTGACTTGCGTGACACGGATTGTGCATCTTTCGGATATCCACGCATCGAGCGCCCACTTTCTTCCTGATGTTGCAGGAAGGGTGGTAGATAGCATCAATGAGATCGCTCCGGATATCGTGGTTGTGACCGGGGACTTGACCCAGAACGGCTATTATCCGGAGTTTGCAGGTGCAAAAGAGTTGATTGACCGGATCGATTGCGAAAACAAGGTGATTGTTCCCGGAAATCACGACTCAAGAAGCGTCGGGTACCTGCTCTTCGAAGATCTCTTCGGAGCACGGTCCTCGTGCCATGCATCTTCCGGCGTCACGGTTGTCGGGGTGGATTCGTCCCAGCCCGACGTCGATGACGGGCATGTTGGCAGGGAGAGGTATGACTGGATTGCGAAGAGTTTTGAGACGGACGATTTCAAGGTCTTCGCGCTCCACCATCACCTGATCCCGGTTCCGATGACGGGCAGGGAGGAGGAGATTCTTGTGGATTCAGGCGATGTGCTTGAACTGCTCGACAGTTGCGGCGTTAATCTCGTGCTATGCGGGCACAGGCATGTGCCGTACGTCTGGCGGCTGAATGAGATGTTTGTTGCGAATGCAGGAACCGCATGTTCAAACAAGATCCTGGCGAGGACGACGCAGTGCTACAACTTAATCGAGATCGATGATGGGGATCTGCGGATTTACCGGGTGCTTCCGAGCGGTGAGCAGGAACTGGTTGTTGATACGATGATGGGATAAATGACAGAAAAAGACATTCAAATCGAAAGCCATGACTTAAACCTCTGGTACGGCGATGCGCAGGCGTTAAAGAGCGTCTCGATGGATATACCAGATAACAGAGTAACCGCCGTGATCGGTCCGTCCGGATGCGGCAGATCCACATTCATCAGATGCATCAACCGGATGAACGACTTGATAAAGGACTGCCGCATCACTGGCGAACTGATCTTCGGTGGCAGGAACATCTACGACCGTGATGCGGACGTGGCAGCGATACGGAAGAACATCAGGAGGATCTTCCGGAAGCCAAATCCTTTCCCGATGCCGATCTATGACAACATCGCTTATGGACCCCGCGTTCAGGACATACGCGATAAACATAAACCGGACGAAGTCGTTGAGACGAGTCTTTTGGCTGCTGCGCTCTGGGACGAGGTGAGCGACAAACTCGACATAACCGCTCGATCTGAGTGGCGGGCAGCAGCAGCTCTACATCGCACGAACGCTTGCAGTGACTCCGGTTGTGATACTCTTTGATGAGTCATGCAAGTGCGTTTGACCTGATATCGACCGCCAAGATCGATGACCTGATCAGCGAGTTAAAACGCGATTACACGATCGTGATCGTGACACACAACATGAGAGCAGGCAGCGAGAGTGTCAGATTACACCGCGTTCTTCCTTCTCGGAGAGATGATTGAGCTTGGAAAGACGAAGCAGATCTTTGAAAATCCGGAAAAGAAGAGTACAGAGGATTATATCACAGGAAGGTTTGGATAGGGTGATAAGGAGGGATATAATGGTTCAAAAACAATACCACACGGAACTTGTAAATGTACAGCAGAAGGTTTTGAGACTGAGCAAACTGGCAAATGCAGCGATCAAAGGCTCGGTTAAGGCACTGCAGGATCATGATGTTGAACAGGCAGAGGCTGTAATAAAAGGCGATGCAAGGATTAACGATCTTTCTGCAGAGATTGAGGTCCTTTGCATGCAGCTTCCAGCACTCCAGCAGCCAGTGGCTCAGGATCTGCGAATGATCGAGGCTCTGATCAAAGTCAATCTCGATATCGAGCGGATAAGTGACCTTGCTGTGGATATCGCAAAGATTGTAGCTGCAAATAAGGATGAGGAATACGTCAAGCCCCTGATCGACATTCCCCTGATGGCTCATATAACATGCGAGATGCTGGACGACGCACTGTGTGCATTTGGTGAGTTAAACTCCACTTTAGCTTACGATATCGCAAAGCGCGATGATGAGATCGACGCATTGTTTGACCAGCTCAGGCGGGTGTTACTTACATTTATGGTTGAGAATCCGGAAAAGATCGAGAACGCATCACATCTGACGTCTGTGGCACAGTATCTTGAGCAGATCGGAGATCATGTCGGCAATATCTGCGAAAGCGTGGTGTACATGGTCACAGGTGACCGGGTGAAATTGAACTGAAGTGTTGCTATGGACACAAGAAAGGTGCAGGTGACAGGAAAGTCGACATACATCGTCACGATACCGAAGAAATGGGCTGTCGATTCGGGATTGGTTGCCGGATCACTGGTCAGGATCTCATATCAGGACGATGGGTCGATTGCGATCACACCACCCGCACACGATTCTGACCCTCCCGCGAAGCGATTGGAACTTGATGGCAAGAGTATGGACGCGATCATGCGGGACATTATAGGTGCCTATGTGATGGGCTATCCGGTAATCGAGTTTCGTGCGGATCACATCTCGAAGGAGACGAGGAAGAAGATAAAAACCATAAGCCAGAATCTGATCGGGATCGAGGTGGTCAAAGAAACCGATACGGTGATAGAGATCAACGATCTCCTCGATGCCGGGGAGTTCACGATAGAAAAGGGCATTAAACGGATGTCGTCACTCGTATTTATGATGCTTGACGGTTTGATCAATTATCTGAAGATAAAAGATGACGAAATCTTAAGAGAAATCATCTCAAGGGATGATGAGGTCGATCGGATGTATCTACTGGTTTCAAAGCAATTCATCACCCGGTTGAACCTGGGCAGGATCTTAAAAATTGATGAACTGAGCCTCATCGAGTCGTTCTATTACAGGTTGGCAGCGGGAAACCTCGAGCGGATTGGAGATCATGCGGTCAAGATCGCGGATGCGTTTAGCCGTACGGACGTCCCGGATGTCGCACTCGGCATCGGGGAATCTGTCAGGGTTTCTCAGAATCTCGTTGCAAACAGCATCGAATCGCTCATGAAATCGGATGCCTCTCTTGCAAATGACGTTCTCTCGAAGAATGATACGGCGAAAGAACTGTTATCAAAGTCGATGACTGCCACCACAGTCGCTTCCTCCCCGGAAATCATCTTTGACAGCCTCAGCCGGACGGGAGATTATGCAGCAAATATCGCAGAACTTGCAATCGATCTATCGCAGCTATAAGGCAGTCCCGCTCATACTCTCTGCTGCGGTTGTCATCGACTATTTCGCTCACATTCTACCTTGCAGTCAGCATCGAAAAGGATTCTTAAGTACGAATACAGTCCGAACCTTGTTTATGCGGTCGAACACGGCATCGTAATCCCATATCTCGTGTTTACGATATTCTTTTACTACGCTGCCGGATATACCGTGCTGAAATATCTTCGGGGTTCAGGGATATACTACGTCGGAGTCGCAATCGTCCTCCTGATGAGAGCATCACGCACGTTCTTGGCGGGCTGTCGTGGTACGTCCTGAACTATACTACTCAAATGCAGTACTTCGCGCTCTCGCTTACCTCTGTTGTGATCACAATCGCAGTCTTTGGCTACGAGATAATCAGGCAGATATGACCATCATTGCGACCTGTCATCCCCTATCGCAGGCAGCGGTTTCCTCGATGCGACATAAGCATCGACGCCGTCCCGGGTGGTTTCGTAGATGTGACCTGCCCCAATCGCATCGACGACTCCCATCCGGCGCATCTTGTCTCGTAGTGGGTCACGTACATGGGTGAGGAGCATAACAATATTTTTGCGGTTCAGTTCCGTGTTCAGCGTTATCAGGCAATCCGCGCCCGTGATGTCTATATCGTTCATGGCTTCTGCGTCAATCAGAACCGTTTTCACAGGTTCCCTGGCTTTTGCAATATTGCGTTTCACCTCACTTGCAAAGAAGTTGCAGTTAAAGAAGATGAGTCTGGCATCAAAGCGGAAGATAAGCAGCCCGGGAATCGTTTTTGCATCCGATCGTCGCCTGACATCCCGGTAATATGTCCGCTCACCAGGAACTCTGCCCAGAACGGCTGTGCCCGGGCGACATGCCTTCTTGATCAGCACCAGAAGTGAGAGGACGACTCCAAGACCCACGCCCTGCAACACGCCGAGGGTAAGTACGCCAGTGAAACAGACCATACCCAGCACAAACTCTGTGCGACTGAATTTCATCGCTTTCTTGAGTTTGGCAGTCTGGTCGAGACCGACCATCGCTACGATCACGATGGCTGCCAGCGTCGCTTCGGGAAGGTTGGTAAATAGCGGCATCAGTACAAGGAGCGTCAGGATCGCGAGGATGCCGCTCACGACGTGGCTGATCTGCGTCTTCCCGCCCGCGCCCATGGCAACTGATGTCTTTGACAGGCTGCCCGCCACAACAAATCCCGAGCTTAAACCCGCGCCCAGATTAGCAGTGCCCAGTGCAACCAACTCCTGATCCGGATCGATTCTTCCACCCTCCTTCGAGGCAGCGCCAGAGGCTGCGCCAACCGTCTCTATGTAGCCGAGCAGAAGTATCGCCAGAGCGCCCGGGATAACAGCCATATAATCTATCAGGCTCGCGTCTGGCAAACTCATGGGCGGCAATCCGGTGCTAAGTGTGCCGACCACGCCAACGCCTTTGGTTGTCAGGTTTAGGGCTGAAACCGCCACAATGGAGATGATAATAGTCGTGAGTGCAGCCGGCAATTTCGAGACATACCGACCGATGGCAGCGATCAACACGAAGCTGCCAACACCGAGTGCCATCGTTATCAGGTTGGTATCGGGCAGCCCCTGGATAATCACCAAAAGTTTTCCGAAGAAATTGCCACCATCACCGCCGATGCCAAACAGCTTGGGCACCTGACCGATGATTGTGACCAGGACCACCCCCTCAAGAAAGCCTGCCATCACCGGAATCGAGATAAAGTCGGCTATCCACCCCATCCGCAGTGTTCCAAACACTATAAGGAATACCCCCACCGCTATCGCCATCGCCGTTGTTAGCGCCAGATACTCAGCCGCACCACAGGCAGCCAATGCGCCAACTGCGCTTGCGGAAATCAGGCATGCCGCCGAATCCGCGCCCACAACAAGCGTGCGTGACGTGCCGAAGATGGCATACAGGAACAGCGGTACAGGGATTGCGTACAACCCCATTATCGGGGGCACTCCTGCAATCCCTGCATAAGCCATCGCTTCAGGCACGAGCACCGCCCAGATGGTCAGCCCGGCAATGAGGTCGTGGCGCAGCCAGGAGGGTTTGTATTTTGGCAGCCATGTCAGGATCGGCAGGTACCGGTGAAGCAGGTTCTTATGGTCAGTCGGACTTGTTTCGTTATCCATGGTGCCGATCTCCTTTGATAATGGCTTTGTTAGCCGAAGTGTTTTTAACTGGTCGGTGAAATCGTTTTCTGATGGTAAAAATATTGCACCTTTTCAAA
>QBUV01000177.1 GCA_013572355.1 Candidatus Methanogaster sp. | reverse complement strand
GGGGCCAGTGTCGTCGTTGGGCACGACACGAGAAGGGCGGCAGAGATGATTGAGTATGCGGCGATATCGGGGCTTCTCTCGGTGGGCTGCAGGGTTACACGGGTTGGAATGGTCGCAACACCGACGCTTGCTTATGCTGCAAGGGATTACGACTGCGGCATCATGGTGACAGCCTCTCACAATCCGCCTGAGTACATCGGCGTGAAACTCTTCAATCCCGATGGGATGGCGTTTGACTCAAAGCAGCAGAAGACGATCGAACGGTTGATCGAAGGAATCGGTGCGGGGGGAATTGAACTTGCACCGTGGGATCGGATGCACCCGGTCAGAACGGACGGAAACGCTGTCTCAAACCATATATCGCGGATCCTTGCAAGTGTGGCGATCGAGAAGAGGCTGCGGGTGGTGGTGGACTGTGGCTGCGGCGCAGCATCGCTCACAACGCCGTACCTGTTAAGGGCGATGGGCTGCGAGGTGGTGACACTAAATAGCCAGCCAGACGGGTTTTTCCCGGGACGCAGTCCCGAACCGAAGAGCGAAACGCTCACTCTGCTTCAGTCAGCGGTTCTTAGTATGAATGCCGATCTTGGGATTGCGCATGACGGTGATGCGGATCGGATGGTCGCTGTCGATGATCAGGGAGAGGTCGTCAGCAATGACAAACTCCTCGCGTTCTTCGGAATGCACGAAGCACGGAAGAAGATGGTCGTTCCGGTGGACACTTCCATGTTAATCGATGCAGTGCTTCCCGATATCGAGATAATCAGAACGCGGGTCGGGGATGTCTTCATCGCAGAGGAGATGAAGCGCACGGGCGCTGATTTCGGCGGCGAGCCGAGTGGTACCTGGATATTTCCGCGGGTGTCATACTGCCCTGAGGGCATCTATGCCGCAGCGAGACTCGTTGAGCTACTGAGCAGGGAGGACGCGGGATTCAGCGATCATCTCTCGCCGATGCCAGAGTATGAAATCAAGCGCGGATCGATCTCATATCGTGGAGATCTCGATGGCGGGAGGATCGAGGAAGAACTGCGTGCGCTTCCCTCTTCCGATATCAGCACGATCGACGGGATCAGGCTCGGATTTGATGATGCGTGGGCGCTCGTCCGCCCTTCAGGAACAGAACCTCTGGTCCGGATAACTGTCGAGGGCGCGACATCGGGAGTGGTCGAAAAATTATACCGTGAGATACAAAAAAGCGTAAAAGGAGTAATTGATGAAAGCAGTGATCCTCGCAGCAGGTGAAGGTACGAGAATGCGTCCGCTGACGGCATCATGCCCGAAAGTGATGCTTCCGGTTGCAAACAGGCCGATACTTGAGCATATCATCGTTGCTGCCCGGGATGCCGGGATCGACGATTTCGTCTGCGTGGTCGGGTACATGGGCGATGTTATCAGGGAGTATTTTGGGAACGGAAGCCGCCTTGGCGTCCGTATCGATTACGTGGAGCAGGAAGCGCAACTCGGTACCGCCCATGCGATAGGGATGGCTTCTCGATCTGTAGAGGGCCGATTCCTCGTCTTAAACGGCGATGCGATCGTTACGCCGCCTGATCTTCGCGCTCTCATCGGGCGGAAGGAGGACATCGTCCTTGCAACGAAGGAACTGGAGAATCCCGCGGGGTACGGCGTTGTGAATACCGATGGCGGCAGGGTCTCCCGGATCATCGAGAAGCCAGACCATGTCGCCTGCAATCTGGTGAATGCGGGGATATACCTCTTCTCTGATACTATCTTTGATGCCATCATGGAGACCGGAGAATCGGTACGCGGGGAATACGAGATCACGGATTCCATAAATGCGCTTGCAAGCGTTCTCGATATCGGATTCTCGATGCTCGATACATGGATCGATATCGGAAGACCGTGGAACCTCCTGGATGCAAACGAATATCTGCTTGCTGACATCGATTCAGAGATTGCAGGCGTAGTCGAGCCCTACGCCACATTAAACGGCAATATTCGGGTCGGGAAGGGCAGCATTATCAGAAACGGCTCTTACATCACAGGACCGGTGATCATCGGAGAGAACTGTGATATCGGTCCGAACTGCTTTATCAGACCGGGTACGTCTATAGGCGATAACGTGCGCATCGGGAATGCTGTTGAGGTCAAAAACAGCATCGTGATGGACGGGACAAACATCGGCCATCTCAGTTATGTCGGGGATAGCGTCATCGGGCGTGGCTGCAATCTTGGCGCCGGAACGAAGATCGCAAACCTGCGGCATGACGGAAGGAACATCCGTGCGGTTGTGAAGGGCGAGTCTGTTGACACCGGCAGGAGAAAACTCGGCGTGGTCATGGGGGATGGTGTGCATACCGGGATCAATACGAGCATCAACGTCGGCGTTATGATGGCGGCTTGCATGAGCACGCGTCCAGGGGAGGTTGTGATGCGATGATTATTGGGATTGTTACCCGATTGGTTATCCTGGGTGAAATGATATGAAAATGTTAATGAATCGTGAGTGTGAGGTTTAAGCGAATGATTAAGAAAGCGATAATACCTGCTGCGGGGCTTGGAACAAGATTCCTTCCGGTTACGAAATCGATGCCGAAGGAGATGCTCCCGATCATCGATAAGCCGATCATCCAGTTCGTTGTGGAAGAGGCAGTAGCTTCCGGCATCGATGATATTCTGATCATCACGGGCAGGGGCAAACGGGCTCTCGAAGACTATTTCGACACATCTCCGGAACTTGAAAGCCATCTCCTTAAAAGTGGTAAGGATGAATTATTAAAAGAAGTACAGGACATCTCTTCGATGGTAGATATCCATTATATAAGGCAGAAAGAACCAAAGGGGCTTGGAGATGCAGTGCTGCGGGCAGAAAAGCATGTCGGAGATGAACCATTTGCAGTGTTGCTTGGCGATGACATCATCAGGGGAGAGCTCTGCATAAAGCAGTTGATGGACGTTTACACGACGCATAAACGCTCTGTGCTGGCAGTGGAAGAGGTCCGCGACGTGAGCAAATACGGGATCATACAAGGCAGCAAGATCGATGAGTCGATCTACCGTGTCGATGATATCATCGAAAAACCAGACGCGTGCGATGCACCCTCGAATATGGGCGCGATCGGGAGATACATCCTTACGCCAGCGATATTCTCGTGCATCAAAGAGGTAAAACCCGGGTTTGGGGGCGAGATACAACTGACCGATGCCATAAGGATGCTTATTGATCGGGAGGGTGTTTGTGCATACGCGTTCAGAGGAAAGCGATACGATGCAGGGGATAAGGCCGATTACATAAGAGCAATCATCGATTTTGCGCTGGAAAGAGATGATTTAAGAGAAGAGATCAAGAATTATCTACAGGTGATGAAATGAAAGCACTGGTAACAGGATGCGCGGGGTTCATAGGCTCGCACCTCACAAAACGACTGCTCGGAGATGGTTTTGATGTGATCGGGATCGATTGCTTCACCGATTACTATCCGCGGGAATATAAAGATAAGAATATCAAAAATTCTCTGGAAGATGATGCATTCACTCTGATAGAGCAGGATATACTATCCCTGGACGCATTCCCTGATGTGGATTATGTCTTCCACCAGGCAGCACAGGCAGGGGTGCGGAAGAGCTGGGGCAGGGACTTTGAGATATATACGCGGGACAATATTCTGGCGACTCAACGGTTGCTGGAATATTACAAGGATTGCGAGATAAAAAAATTCGTCTATGCTTCATCGTCATCGGTCTATGGGGACTGCGAACTGCCGATGAAGGAAACCCAGATGTTAAAGCCAGTCTCGCCCTACGGTGTTACAAAACTGGCAGCAGAGAATCTATGCTACCTTTATTATAAAAACTACGGCGTGCCGACCGCCTCACTTCGGTATTTCACAGTATACGGGCCGAGACAGCGACCTGATATGGCGACGCACCTCTTTGTCAAGGCGATCCTCGAAGGTGTTGAGATAACGGTCTACGGGGATGGCAAGCAGACAAGGGACTTTACGTTCGTGGATGATATCGTCGAAGCGAACGTGCTTGCAGCGATGAGCAGCTCGCAAGGCGAGGTCTTCAATGTCGGCGGCGGCACAAGGATCAGTGTCAATGAATTGATCGGGGTTATGGAGAAGGTCACCGGGAGGCGAGCTGTTGTTAAATACATCGAGAAGCAGAAGGGGGATGTCAAGGATACGCTGGCGGATGCTGGTAAGATTGGCAAACTCGGATGGAAACCGAGAGTCAGAATCGAGGAAGGGGTCAGAAGGTTTGTCGAATGGTATGGGGAACTGGTGAATCAATAATGAAAATAGTTATAACAGGTGGAGCGGGGTTTATAGGTTCAAATCTCGCAGAGGAACTCGCAAAGAAGCATGAAGTGGTCATAATTGATGACCTGTCCACAGGAAGGGTGGAGAATGTTGAAAATCTCGATCTGGAACTTGTTCGGGGCAGCATTACAGATCCGGACATGCTTAAGGAGAATTTCAGGGGTGTCGATTACGTCTTTCACCAGGCAGCGCTTCCGAGTGTCCAGCGGAGCATAGAGGACCCTGTTCGGGCAAACGAGGTGAATATATGCGGGACACTAAACGTGCTCGTTGCTGCAAGGGATGCTGATGTAAAGAAGGTGATTTATGCATCCTCTTCCTCTGTTTATGGCGATACGCCTGAACTTCCGAAGAGGGAGGATATGAAGCCGGATCCAAAGTCTCCTTATGCTGTGGCGAAACTTGCAGGCGAGTATTACTGCAGGGTTTTTAACGAAATCTACGGATTGAAGACGGTCGCTCTCAGGTATTTCAATGTCTACGGTCCGAGGCAGGATCCGTCGTCCGATTATGCGGCTGTGATACCAAAATTCGCGAACCGGATCATGGCTGGCAAGGAGCCGATCATATACGGGGACGGGGAGCAGACCCGGGATTTCACGTTTGTGCGCGATGTGGTGCAGGCGAATGTGCTTGCGATGGAGTCGGACGCGACAGGCGTGTTTAACGTGGCGACAGGGACGCGGATCAGTATCAACGATCTTGCCGGCATGGTTATGGAGATCATCGGGAACCGTGTGGACTGTGTGCACGAGGTGCCGAGAGCAGGGGATGTGCGGGATTCGCTCGGGGATATCTCAAAGGCGCATGCGGGATTCGGGTACGTTCCGCGGTACGTGATGGAGGATGGGCTTAAGGAGACGATCAGGTGGTTCACGAGAGGGGGAGGGGCTGAACATGGAAGATAATGCCACCGTTTGCATCGTCGGACTTGGATATGTTGGGCTGCCGTTAGCAGAGGCATTTTCCAGACACATCCGGGTGATAGGCTACGACGTGGACGAGGCGAAGGTAGCAGAGTTGATCGATAAGGGTGTGGGGATGGAGTTTACAACAGATGCCTCTCAGATCAAACAGGCTGATTTCGTGATAATTGCAGTTCCTACACCCGTAACTAAAGCGAAAGACCCTGACCTGTCTTATGTGATGTCCGCTGCAAGGACGATTGGTCAAAACCTGAGGAAGGGCGCGATAGTTGTTCTGGAGTCCACTGTTTATCCCGGAGCAACAGAAGAAGTTGTCAAGCCCATCTTGGAAGAAGAATCCGGAATGCGGTGCGGCACAGACTTTAAGATCGGTTACTCTCCTGAAAGGATCAACCCTGGCGATGAGGAGCACACCACGGAAAGTATAACAAAGATCGTCGCTGGTATGGATGCGGAATCCGCCGACCGTCTTGCCGGGCTGTACGGTCTGATCACCAGCGTTTACAGAGCGAAGGATCTAAAGACCGCCGAAGCTGCAAAGGTGATCGAGAACGTCCAGAGAGACCTGAACATAGCGCTTATGAACGAACTGACCCTCATCTTTCACAGGATGGGGCTTGATACCGGAGCCGTCCTCGATGCTGCCGGGACGAAGTGGAACTTCCACAGGTACACGCCCGGACTGGTGGGCGGACACTGCATCCCGGTTGATCCGTATTATCTGGTGCATAAGGCAGAGGAACTCATGTATCATCCGCAGGTGATTCTTGCCGGGCGTGCGATCAATGATTCGATGCCCGGGTATGTTGCTCTGATGGCGATAAAGGGTTTGAATGATGTCGGAAAGGTGATAAAGGGGTCGAAGGTTCTGATCATGGGGTTGACTTACAAGGAGAATGTACCTGATACGAGGGAATCTCCTGTGCGGGAGATTGTGAGGGTGCTTGAGGAGTTTGGTGTGACCGTGTATGGGTATGATCCACTGCTCAGTGATGCGATGATCGAGGGGTTTGGTGTGAAGGCTCTGGATGCTCAGGACGCGAAGGTTGCCTGTGTGATTGTGACGGTGGCGCACGATGAGTTTAAGGAGATGGGGCTTTCCGATATGGCGCGGTTCATGGCTATGGGTGAGACGCCGGTGCTGGTGGATGTGCGGGGGATGTTTGACCGGGCGGAAGCTGAGCAGAGAGGGATTTATTACAGGAGACTGTGAA
>QBUV01000176.1 GCA_013572355.1 Candidatus Methanogaster sp. | reverse complement strand
AGAGTACCGGACAGGAAACATGAATGATGAAAATATGTTGAAACGGATCGTGGATAGAATCAGGGATAAATTAGGCGAAGACGTGTTATCTATCGTATTGTTTGGATCGATTACCCGGGGGGACTTTACAGAGAGTTCTGACATCGATGTACTGGTTATAGCGAGAAATCTTCCTGATGACTGGAGGGATAGAGATGAAATTCTGTTAGAACTTGCTGAAATCAGATCTGATCATATAAGGCCGGTTCATATCACATTAACCGACGAATATGAGATGAACGCATCTATAGATCAGGGAGCTCCTCTGGTATTTGGGTTACATGATGCGAACCGGGTTATATTTGGCAGAGACAGATTCTTTGAGAAACTCATGAGACAGTTCGAGGATAATATGAAACGGTGGGTGTGAAAAAAATCGGAAACGGTGAGTGGTTTGCACCGGGGCTGGCTGTGATCGATTTATCACCATCACTAAGCTTTTGGAAGATGAATATGGAGTTGTGTTCGGATTGATGGATTTTTAACCCACCAATCTAAACTATCTCTGCCATATCACCGGTATCCGACGTACGAACTCGGATCCTTTGTAGGCACACCGCCTTTGAACTTCTCCTGCACCCGCTGGTAATGATCCGTGAGATCAGAGCTTACGGTCGCTCGTATCTTCTGCAAAGCCTCCTCGAAATGCCGCATCTCGATCTGGTCAAGATCTTCACGCATCGCAAGCATGGCAGACTCCCTGCAGAGCGATTCGAGATCGGAGCCGACATAGCCATCGGTTATATCAGCGAGTTCAGCGAGATCCACATTCATTAGCGGCATCCCTCTGGTGTGGATTCGCAGGATCGCCTCTCTTCCGGACTTCGTTGGCACCCCGGCATACACGAGCCGGTCAAACCTTCCTGACCTGATAAGTGCGGGATCGACGATGTCAGGGCGGTTGGTTGCAGCAACCACGATCACCGCCTTGAGCGTCTGGAGCCCGTCCAGTTCGGTCAAGAGCTGGTTTAGCACGCGGTCAGTTACCCTTGATGAATCCATCCCGCGAATCGGCGCGAGCGCGTCCAGTTCATCGAAGAATATGATGGAAGGCGCAACCTGTTTTGCCTTTTTAAATGTCTCCCGAATCGCTTTTTCGGATTCCCCGACCCACTTCGAGAGCAGTTGTGGACCGCTTATGCTGATGAAATTGGCATTCGATTCGTTTGCAGCAGCCTTTGCAAGCAAAGTCTTTCCTGTGCCAGGGGGGCCGTATAAGAGGATACCTTTCGGCGGCGTTATGCCCATCTTCCCGAAACGTTCCGGATTCTTAAGCGGCCATTCGATCACTTCCTGAAGCTCCTGCCGTACCGCATCCATTCCTCCGACATCCGCCCATGTAACATGCGGAATCTCGACAAGAACCTCGCGCATCGCAGATGGCTCGATCTCACGCAACGCCTCCTCGAAATCCGACCCTGTGACGATCATCCCGTCCAGTACCTCCTTTGGAATCTCCTCGTCGTCAAGATTGATCTCTGGTAGATACCTGCGCAGCGCTTTCATGGCAGACTCTCTCGTCAGCGATGAGAGGTCTGCGCCAACGAAGCCGTGTGTATTCCCTGCAATCTCAGATATATCCACATCACCGGAAAGGTATATATTCAGCTCGCCGTTCTCCTTTTTAACGTTCAGGTCGCGGATTTCGCCCTCGCTGATTTTTAAGGTTGCTTTTTCCTCCTTTTCATCGATCATTACTTCGACCGAGTGTTCATCCTTAACGATGCGGATGGTTTTGTTGTCATCGGATTTACGGATTTCCGCACCTTCCGTCCAGTCGATCTCGCGATCGTCCGTGAGGTACCTTAAGAGTCTCTCGTTATCGTTTCCCGGGACGTTATCCCAGCTGAATAAATACCTGGAGAAAGGCATCCCACGCACATGAATCTGCAGGATTTCGATGCGGTCTTCCAGATCAGGAACACCGATCTCGACCTCCCTGTCAAATCTCCCCGGGCGGCGGAGTGCCTGATCGATCGCATTCACACGGTTCGTTGCCGCAATCACAACAACCTGTCCACGCTCTTCGAGACCGTCCATCAATGACAGCAACTGGGCAACCACCCTCCGTTCCACCTCTCCGTAAACGTCCTCTCGTTTCGGGGCAATCGAATCGATTTCATCGATGAAAATAATTGAAGGAGACTTCTCTTCCGCTTCCTCAAAAATATCCCGCAGCCGCTGCTCGCTCTCTCCGTAATACTTGCCCATAACTTCAGGTCCTGCGAGGTATATGAAATGAGCGCCGGATTCGTTTGCCACAGCCTTTGCAATCAATGTTTTTCCGGTTCCAGGCGGACCATGCATCAGTATCCCTTTCGGAGGATCGATGCCCAGTTTCCGGAAAACTTCGGGATGTTTCATTGGCAGTTCGATCATCTCACGCACCCGCTCGACCTCACCATGAAGCCCCCCGATATCCTCATAAGTGATGCCGGTACCTTTTGCGGAGTCAAACCCGATGACCGGTTTTTCGAGCAGCACGATCTCGGTCTGTTTGTCCACCAGCACCATCCCTTCCGGTACCGTCTCGGTCACAATGAGCGGCAGCATCTGCCCCCCAAACGGGGACGGCGTCGTCAGGATGGGGATGATATCGCCGAGCAGGATAGGGCGCTTAAACGTCTGCTGCTTCACGACGGTCTCGGCATCAGGACCGAACTGGACCTCCGAACCCTGCGGCGGGGCAAAAACCACTCGTTCGGCATCTTTTACGGGTGCACGCCTGATCTTCACCCGTTCCCCGATCCCACTGCCAGCGTTCTGACGCACATAACTGTCGATCCGTATCGTCTCCTGCCCCCAGTCCTGCCGATCAGCGCGCCAGACCTTCGCACCGGTCACTCTTCTGCCCTCGATCTCGATGATGTCACCGGGTGACAATTGAAGCGTCTGAAGGACGTAGGGGTCGAGGCGCGCCATCCCCCTCCCCGCATCCTTCGGATACGCTTTTACAACCGTTAATTGAATTTCGTTCATGAATGTCCGCCTGTTAGATTTGGATTTATGCTCTGATACATCTGTCTGGATTGGCTATAAAGGTTACAGGGCACTCCCGGATTCCCTATTGAACTCACTATACCATTAAATTTCCTTATCCCCATAGAACATGCGGCGAACGCAGAGGGTCGGACCGGTCTTAAGACTCTACGCCTATGCACACCCTTCCAAGCTCTCCGCGGTGATAAAACACTTGATTTTCAGACAGTGCCGATTACAGGAAATGGGGCTGGTGCGATTCGAACACACGATCGACGGGTCTCTCCGAACCCTCGAAGGTCGAGGAGGGCACATCAGTGCTCCAACGGCTCATCACACACCCGCCCCGTCGGGCAGGCGTCAGTAGACCCGTTGTTCATCATTTATCCGCTGGAGCCCGTCGCCATACCTGGCTAGGCCACAGCCCCTGTGGGCCCGATGCGATTCGAACGCATGATCCCCGCCGTGTAAAGGCGGTGTCATAACCGACTAGACCACGGGCCCTGCATCATGATCAAGTGATGTTATGCCTCATAAAATATTCGGTCATGCTGGAGTGTCGCGGCTTGTGGTGCCGACAGCATGGCGCCTAACGATTCCGGTGTGCATCCGTGCTTCCGGTTTACCTGGACATTCCCTTATCCAGATCCTTGTGCACCTGCTTTGCTCCGGTGTACGCAGCAATCCCGTGCTCGGTGCAGAATCGATTCAGCATCCTGTAAAAGAGCGAATGTTCCCCTGTCGTGATCACCGCATTCCTGTGCGCCAGCATCAGGATATCAGGGTAGCTCCCGCGGATGATCGTCTCCGCACGGATGATGTCTGCTATGCGGTCGATCTCGGCAGTATCTTCCGCGCACCAGACCGGAAACTCGATCCGGCTCGGAAGATCGCCCATCCGCATGTAAAAGAATGCGATGCTGTCCCTGTGCCCTACATACATATCGAGCACCGATGGGCTGTCTGCGCCGCGGCGGTCGTCCCGGTTGCAGACAAACGCCTTTGTCCGGTCGCCCCAGTTCAGCTTGCCTGCGAACAAGACCGGATCGAAGAGTCTTTTCGTCTCGGGAAGTCCGTATATATGGCGCATCATCGTCACGACATCCCTCTGCACGCTCACATCCACATACCCGATCACAGGATTTCCGGTCTCGTTCGATGCGTCGAGCAATCGCCTCATCGCGCCTGTGTATATCTCTTTTACGTTCGTGCGCAGCGCATTGATGTGCGAGGGCACCAGCGTTCCGTCGAGCAGCAGGTAGATCCGGTCGTCGTCCGTGTCTGTATCCCTGTCTGTGTCCGCGTCCCTGCCCGAGCACGTGCCTGTGTGCATCAGATCGATCAGCGCGTCGCATTCGAGAGCAAAGCGTCTGGCATCCACAAACGCCTTACTGAATGCATACACCTCTGCGTCCGCAAACTCATCAGGCGTGATCAGGGTCGCGCTTGTACTTTGCGCGTACCCGGATTCTTCCGTGTGCCGGTTCCGGACGCTGCCGATCTGCACGACCGCGATCGGGAGGCCATAATTTTTATCCGGATAGATCTGGCTGCCATCCGCAGATCCGACCGCAACGCCAGCAAGCACAGAGTCCACCCACTCCATGGCATCCTGCCGATCGTTCCATGCCGCAGCCGGGCGGAAACGTCTGATGGTCTCTCCCGGCTCAAAGATCTTTGCGCCGCTGTACTGCGGAAGAGCGCTGTTTAAGGACGCATCTGCACGATCCAGATTCGGGAGTGCTTTTTTGTATTCTTCGAGTTCGCATGAGGTCTCACGCTCGTAGTCAAGGATTGCGGATCTCCGGTCTTCGAACTCGGATGAGAGGTCTGATATGTTGAGCATGGGAAATAGGCTACCTCAGTTCCGCACAGGCTCGATCACCAGCAGATCCTTCTGGGCTGCAATCTCCTTTAAGAGATCGACAGCTTCCGCAAGTTCGGACTTCCCTACCGCCTCGATGAGCATGTATGCGGATGATTCGCCGCCGATTTCCGGCATCGCAATGGAGATTTCGGTAACCTCTGCAAACCCGGTGCGGTCGATGCAGTCGATCGTGTCTTTGATGTCGGTATGTATGATATGCCCGATCAGTATCACGGACTCACGTTCGATCAGCGGATTCTCATCGATACTGGCAACCGCGATGCCGCTCTTCTCGAGTTCATCGAGCAGTAACTGCCGCTCGGCTTCACCGATCTCGAATACGATCTGTACCGGAATCTTGCCCCTCGATGTCCTCTGGTCGCGATGGTGCACGATGCTTATGATGTTGCCGCCGAGAGCTGAGAGTGGTGTCAGTGCTGCCAGAAGCTGCCCCGGCTTATCCGGCAGTTCAAGGGTTGATGCGATTCGCATTGGTGATGTATGGTTTTTGGGCATAATAATCTTGACGCACGCCTGGGCTACCAACTGGTGGCTTTTTAATTTTTTCCGGGCGGACTCGGATTATGGCAAAGAAGATTAACCACAGAGAACGCGGGGGGCACAGAGTGCTGTTTTCCCCGTGTCCTCTGTGCTCTCTGTGGTTTTCCGAATCCATTTCAGAAGGTAATAAAAAGTCTCACCAACTGACCGGCAAAAGGTAAATACAGCTACCCGCCAATATTTCAGGCATGATCGACGCCATCACCGGACTCTTTGAATTGGTACCGCCATCGTTTGCGACCATGCTCATGGCGGCGCTGCCGGTCGGGGAACTCAGGGTCGCAATCCCGGTAGCCATCGGGGTGTACGGCATGGATCCATTGACTGCATACGTCCTTGCAGTGATCGGGAATATGCTGCCGGTCGTACCACTTTTACTCTTTCTCGAATCGGTATCAAATTACCTGCGGCGGTGGGTCTTCTGGGATGTCTTCTTCAACTGGCTATTTACGCGCACGTACCACCGGCACAACGGAAAATTCGAGAGATACGGCACCATCGCGCTTCTCTTCTTCGTGGCGATTCCCCTGCCGGTCACAGGTGCATGGACCGGGTGCGCTGCAGCATTCGTATTCGGGATACAGTTCAGACACGCGTTTCTCGCCATCCTCGGAGGCGTCATGCTTGCCGGGATCATCGTTACGAGCATCGTACTCGGCGGCGTGGGAATCCTTGATCTGCTGTGAGGGGTTGTCACGAATTGTGCATGTTCGGGTTGGGGATCGCGATTCCCCGCGGACATTCGTTCATTTGCGAGATCGCCTGCGGAGCAGCCATCGACATCGTTTTCATCCGCAACTCGTACGAGCGTGTTCATGAAATCTCTGCAACACCACAAGCAGCGACAGTCTTACTATAGCTACAAATCGAATATACCAAACTATCTATTTGTTTTTATCATCTTTTTTCCAACAGGGTTCAAATAACATTCGAGTATTTTGTTAGGATCGTCTAACCTGTTGAATACGTCCTCTCTGCATTTTTCAAGGAGTTTTACTCTATCTTC
>QBUV01000175.1 GCA_013572355.1 Candidatus Methanogaster sp. | reverse complement strand
TTATTCTTTAATTGGCAAGACAAAACATACACAACTTATGCAACTGTTTTATTTATAATAAAGGAGTGAATCATTGTGGGTCCAGACGCGTAAATATGCAAAAACAATTTTCTAAACCCCCGTAGCCCCATGACCCCTAAATCACAGAAATGGATGCAACTCCCGCGCAACATCGCGATCGGGCACGGCGCGATCGCCGACACCGGCAGGATGTGCACCGAACTCAAACTCGGTCGCAGCGCCACCATCGTAACAGGCAGAAAGACGCGAGAGATCGCTGGCGAGTCCGTATCAGACATACTCAGCAACGACGGGTTTTCCACAGATATCGCGATCGTCACGAACGCTGATCAGGAGAACATAGACAACACTATAACCGCGGCAGAGGCCGCCTCCTTCCTCGTTGGAGTCGGCGGCGGCACAGTGATCGATGTCGCGAAACTCGCATCGACGATGCTTGACATCCCGTTTCTGAGCGTGCCGACAGCAGCAGCGCACGACGGCATCGCATCGATGCGTGCATCGATCGCAAGAGATGGTGACACCGTGTCAGTCCCGGCACAGGCTCCCATGGGGATCATCGCAGACACAGAGATCATCGCCCGTGCCCCGCATCGTTTCCTTGCATCCGGATGCGGCGACCTCATCTCGAACTACACCGCGGTTCTCGACTGGGAGCTTGCGCACCGACTCAGGAACGCGCCGTACAGCGAGTATGCTGCCACACTGTCCCGGATGACTGCGCAGATCGTGATGGACAGGGCAGAGACGATCAAACCGGAACTCGAGGAGTCTGCAAGACTTGTGATAAAGGCGCTTGTCTCAAGCGGCGTTGCGATGAGCATCGCGGGATCATCCATGCCGGCATCCGGATCAGAGCACAAATTCAGCCATGCGCTGGATGGAATCGCGCCTGAGCCAGCCCTGCACGGCGAGCAGTGCGGTGTTGGGACGATCATGATGATGTACCTGCACGGCGGCAACTGGCAGCAGATCAGGGATGCGCTGCGAACAGTCGGTGCGCCAACGACTGCTGCGGAACTCGGGATTCCTGACCAATGCATCATCGACGCGCTGGTTCGTGCATCAGAGATCCGTCCCGAGCGATATACGATTCTTGGAGCCGGGCTTACCGAGGATGCGGCGGAGAATGTGGCGAAGATCACAGGGGTTTGCATGAGTGCCCGACTGAGCGCGTGAGAAGATCACATGCTCACCATCGACGGCTCGTTCGGGGAGGGCGGCGGGCAGATCCTGCGCACATCTGTTGCCATGGCTGCGATCACAGAAACGCCTGTGCGCATCAGAAACATCCGCAGCAACCGGCCGAACCCGGGGCTTTCTGCCCAGCACCTGACCGCGATAGAAGCGGTGGCATCGATTACCGGTGCAGAAGTTTCAGGTCTTCTACTCAGGTCCACTGAGGTATCCTTTGTACCGGGTGAGATCAGAGGCGGGGCATACCGCCTGGATATAGGTACAGCAGGAAGCATTTCACTTCTTCTCCAGTGTCTGATCCCTGTTGCGCTACATTCGCCGGAAACTGTCTTTTTTGATATCACGGGCGGAACCGATGTGAACTGGAGTCCGCCGATCGACTACCTGCGGCACGTCACGCTGCCAGCACTCGCGCTTGCCGGGTGTGGTGTTGCGATCGAGGTGTCGCGGCGCGGCTATTATCCGCGTGGAGGCGGGCAGATCAGGGCT
The DNA here is from genome assembly GCA_013572355.1 of Candidatus Methanogaster sp. Classification (GTDB taxonomy): domain Archaea; phylum Halobacteriota; class Methanosarcinia; order Methanosarcinales; family Methanogasteraceae; genus Methanogaster_A. The sequence continues at coordinate 5,072 of QBUV01000175.1, read as the reverse complement.
GTGATTACACCCTCCCGGATTTCAGGGGTTGATTTTGAGAGAATGGATGCGAACATGGTTTACGGATGCTCTCATGCGTCAGGACTTCCTGAGCATGTCGCAAAAAGGCAGCGTGACGCTGCTGTCACCCGACTTGAGGGGCACGGATATGCCGCGAACATCGTGATCGAGCACAACCCTGCCGCACCGAAAGGCAGCAAGGGTCACAAGGGTGGCAAGGGTAGCGAGAATGGCAGGGGCAGCAGGGGTGGCGGCAGCACAGGAAGCGGAATCACGCTCTGGCGCGGTCTTATGGGAGGATCTGCGCTTGGAGAGCGTGGGAAGCCGGCAGAGGTGGTCGGATCCGATGCAGCAGACCGCATCATCAGGGAACTGGACTCTGGGGCGTCGGTGGACGTTTATCTGGCAGATCAATTGATCCCGTACATGGCTATCGCAAGAGCCGGGTCATTTACTGTGCGGGAGTTGTCGCTCCACGCGAAGACGAATATCCGGGTGTGCGAACAATTTACAGACGCTGAATTTGAGATAGAATCGGTTGATCAGAACATCAGGGTCGCCTGCCGATAGAGTGAGCGATATCTTTTTCTCGTGGTATGCAGAATAGATCCATAACCATTCCAGCACCACAGATGGTGCGTGTTTTGGGGTGTGGTGTCTTTGCACACAAGAAATGAGAACAGGAGTTGATGATCATGAAGATAGCTGAAAAAATGATACGAGATGTGATGACGCGCGGAGTGGTGACCGCCTCACCAGACACGCCGGTCAAGGAGATCGCAGAGAGGATGGCGAACCAGCATTTATCCGGAGTGGCAGTGATCGGTGCACAGGGGGATATGCTCGGATTCATATCAGAGATGGATATGGTCAAGGTACTGCACAAACCGGACCTTAAACGGCTGACCGCAGAGGATATCATGTCTTCAAGCCTGATTGCGGTTGCGCCGGATGCCACACTGGGACGGGCAGCGAGGATCATGGACGAGGGGCACATCCACAGACTGCTGATACTGTCAGAAAAAGGCGTTGGCGCGTCACAGCGACCGGTCGGGATACTGTGCACAAGCGATATCGTGCGAGAGGTTGCGAAAGCCGGGTAATTCTGGCATCCATCGAAGCAGCAGCATCAGAGTCACCTGCCTACTCACTCATCACCATGAGCGCAGCATGAGGACATGCTGTCACGCATGTTCCGCACTGGATGCACTTCGACTCATCCATCGCAACACTCCAGTCATCCTTAAATGAGAAGACCTGGACAGGGCAGACGCTGATGCACGCACCGCAGTGCACGCATTCGTCCTCGTCCCGGATGATCGGGTGTTCGAGCACAGAGACGGATGCACCCTGGCGTTCGAATGCGGTCGCAACGCGGGCGCAGGAGTCGGCAGGCACCTCAAGCACGATCTCGCCGCTCGTTGCATCGATGTTTGCGCGATCGACGTTAATCTCGACACCGGTTTCAAGAATTGCTCTTGCAATCACCGGGTCATGAACCGCCGATGAAACGTGTATCACCATCTTCATATTATCACCCTTAATTTCTGTTTTGCAGGTTCGATAAGTCACTGATCAGCACAATATAGCCCTTATGGCAGGCAAGAGTGTGGAGCGCGCTTTTACGCCCCACACTTGCCCGCCCACATAAAGGAATCAGAAGTCGGTCATCACCCTGAACTGATCGATCTCATCTTTGGATAGCCCTTCTATGAACATCTCGGCTGCCTGCCGCACATCCTTCGCATTCGTGATCGCACGCCCGACCACGAGGATATCGGCTTCAGCAGCCAAGGCATCCTGTATGGTATCTGCCCTGATGCCGCCGGCAACCGCAACCAGAATCTTACTTGAGAGTGCCTTGATTTCAGGGATGCTGCCCCACTGGTGCTCGGTCTTCTCGGCATCGATCGCACGGTGCAGTTCGACGACATCGGGAAGAGCCCCGAGCTCGCCAAGTTCACGCAACTTTGGCATCGGGTCCGGCAAGTTCAGTGTGTCGATGATGGCGTATATCCCGGTCTTGTGCGCCTCCTTAATTGCATTCACAATCGTCGGGATTGGTGCGAGCGCAGATATCACAACAGCATCAGCGGTTGCATCGGCAACCATGCGTGCCTCGAGATTGCCTGTATCAAGCGTCTTTAGATCGGCAACGATGAACGCATTCGGCTTCGCTTCCCTAAGCCTTGCGATCACGTCCACGCCGTATCGCTTGATAAGCGGCGTCCCCGCCTCAAGGATCAGGTGGTCGCTATCAGGAAGCGTTTTCACGACGTGCAGTATCTGGTCGATATCCGGATTATCAAGAGCGACCTGCAGGTACGGCGGATCCCACAGACGCGAGACCTTGAATCCCATGATCGCATGTGCGCCGCGATCCTTCTCATCAAGAACCGTCTCGATCCCTGGAAATCCCTCCATAGCACGCGTAAGCGCAAGCTTCGTCGCGCCGTAGTTGTACCGGTAGATCCGGTTGTAATCCTTCGCGTCCGGGTGGATGAAGACGCTTGCAACGATTACGAGCTCCTCTGCCTGCTCCGTTGGGACGACTCCTTCCTCAACAGCATCCGCAATCGCCTTTGCAACAGCCGCCTGCGCAGGACCGAAGATGCGCGCAGCCTGTTCCATATTTTTCACAGTGACCTTTGGAACGATTAGGCACGCTGGCTTCGTGAGCAGGTTCGGGCGGACTACCGCTAGGAGCGGGGTGTGCCCTCCTGATAGTTGCGTCATCCCGTTCGCAAACGCCTGCCCGACAGGGCCTGTCTTCTCTCCGATTATCAGATCGACGTGCGCAAGTTCAGGCGCCTCACCGATCAGTGCTTCTCCGATTAACATCATTGATTAACCTCGTTTATTATGATAGATTATTGATTGAGCCGCGTGTTATATATCACTTCGGTTCACGCGGGAGCCATAAACATAACGCTGGCACCGGATCAAAACAAACCGCAATCGCATCCCTGCAGGATGCATCGATGCCACCGCCAGCAGGGCGGGGCATTGCCGCATAAGTATGGAACCACGAGGTGCAAATCCCGTGGTTACAATCGTGCCATGCCTTTGGCATCAACCAAAGATCAATTCTCAAGCACGATCTCTATATTAACATTGTTCGGGACGTTGATGCGCATCAACTGGCGCAGCGCCCGCTCATCAGCTGCAAGGTCGATCAGGCGCTTGTGCACCCGCATCTCCCAGTGATCCCAAGTCTCTGTGCCCTCACCGTCCGGACTCTTCCGAACCGGGACCACCAATCTCTTGGTTGGCAGTGGAATCGGACCTGCGATCTCGATGCCGGTCCGCTCTGCTATACTCTTAACCTGTCCACAGACACTATCCAGTTCTGCCGGATTTGTGCCTGACAACCGTATCCTCGCTTTATGACTCATTTGACTCCAAAAAAATAGAAGAAGCGATCATCGCTTCTTGGTGCTGATACACATACCAGCAGCGATGGTTGCTCCCATATCGCGTATAGCGAATCTGCCGAGTTGCGGAATCTCCTTGTACGACTCGATGACCATGGGTCTCGTTGGCTTGATCGTGACGATAGCTGCATCTCCTGCCTTTATGAATGTGGGATTCTCCTCAGCAACCTGCCCGGTGCGCGGATCGAGTTTCTTATCGATCGATAAGAACGTGCATGCAGTCTGTGCAGTGTGACAGTGGAAGACCGGCGTGTACCCTGCCGTTATCGCAGACGGATGCTGGAGTACCACGATCTGTGCTGTAAACTCGTCAGCAACCGTTGGCGGATTGCTTGCAGGACCTACAACGTCGCCCCGCCTCACGTCCTTCTTGCCGATACCACGGACATTGAATCCGATATTATCGCCAGGAACTGCCTCCGGGATTTCCTCGTGGTGCATCTCAATTGATTTTACCTCGCCAGTCGCGCCGCTTGGCATGAATGTTATCTTGTCTCCGGGTTTCATGGTTCCGGTCTCGACACGCCCGACAGGAACGGTTCCGATACCTGATATTGTGTATGCATCCTGCACAGGAATGCGCAGTGGCAGACCTGTCGGCTTCTCAGGTGCTACGAACAGGTCAAGACCCTCGAGGATGGTCGGCCCCGTGTACCATGGTGTATCTTTGCTATGTTCGGATATGTTTGCACCAAAGAGCGCGGAAGTTGGTATGAAGTTTACGCCGTCTAGCTTGTACCCCACCATCTTTAGGAGGGCGCTGACGGCTTCCTTCACCTCATTATAGCGATCCTCGCTGTAATCAACAGTATCTATCTTGTTGATTGCGATGATCAGCTGGTTGATTCCAAGTGTTGTCGCCAGGAATACGTGCTCCTTGGTCTGCTCCATGACCCCGTCTTTTGCATCTACGGTCAGAATCGCGGCATCTGCCTGAGATGCACCGGTGATCATGTTCTTGACAAAGTCCCTGTGACCCGGACAATCCACGATGGTGTAGTAGTATTTAGCGGTATCGAACCTTTTGTGTGCGATGTCGATCGTGATACCCCGCTCTCGTTCTTCTTTCAGTGAATCCATAACCCACGCAAAAGCGAACGATCCTTTCCCTCTCTCTTCGGCTTCTACCTTGTACTTCTCGATGAGATGCGCTGGTATGGTTCCGGTCTCATACAGCAATCGTCCGACAAGTGTCGATTTTCCATGATCGATATGTCCGATGACTGCCAGATTCATGTGCGGCTTTTCTGCTGCCATATTTTCCTCCTATTTGGTTTGTATGTAGGTATGCTCTGTTGATATTAAAGGTTTTCACCATGCTCCGATCGGGATTTGAACCCGAGTCGCGGGATTGAGAGCCCCGAATGATTGGCCGAGCTACACTATCGGAGCATCCGATGTTGTGCTTCATGATCTTATTATCGGGTGCATATTAACCTTTCGAGGGGCCCGGGCGTTGCAGGGTTGTTATGGCAGGGGGATGGTTTTTGTCTATGGTGATCTCCACACTCAAAAACCAAGCTCTCTGGCAATTCGCGAGTGCATGCACTTTTTCACTCTTCCAGAGATCCGGTTATGGTAATTGCGGTGTCGACATTCTCAAGATCGAGCATCGACGCCTTCGGCGTTAAGGAAGAT
>QBUV01000174.1 GCA_013572355.1 Candidatus Methanogaster sp. | reverse complement strand
ATTTTAAAGCAGTTGAGTGATGGAAAGGTCTATTCATTTTATTTACTGGCGAAAAAAGTAGAAGCCAACAACACAACAGTCAAGAAAAACTGCGCATTCCTTCACACAATCGGACTCATCAGAATCGATGAAGTCTCTTCGGAAGAGAGCGCGTCAGGCACTCCGTCCTATAGAGTCACGATCGCCGAAAGCGGATTGAAAGCCATTCGAGAACTTACGCGCTAAACGTGCAGTGCTTATGGCTTCTTGAGACTTTGCACGCCAACGCCATACGACTCAAGAAGAGTTTTCACTTCTTCCGCATCCTCACACTTCACGACCGCCCCATCTTCTGCCCCCTTAAGCCCGGTTTTTATGCTTTTCATGAATGCCGGATCGTTGTATATCAATAACTCGTCTTCCAATTCATCCTTTCTCATCGTCAATCTATCGATAAACTCCTCAAAATCGTTTATTATATCCCGTATCGTATTTTCACATCCTACGCCCATTTCAATCCTCCCAGTACCCTACGGAAGCAGAAACAACCCCTCTGCCGTCTTGATCACGCAGACATCGCTTCCAGCTTCCGCATGTAAAAACGCAGGTGCCTTCAGAAGAACGGTCTCGTACGTCTCCGGATCCAGCACCTGGACCGTATCCTTCTCGATCGCGACCAGAACCGCGGTCACAGCATCCTTCCGGCTGCCAAGTCTCACGGCAGGCACGGCAGCATCAAACGATGCCTTTCCACCATCAGAGAGATCGGTGCCGTGAATCTGCCGGTCCTGATGCGTAACCTCGATCACCTTTCCTTGCATGGACACGACATCGCCACGCACGAACTCAGGAAGCCGCACCGCGCAGGTAACCCGGTACAGATCCTCGCCGTCCTTTTTGCCGACGAGCGATGATGATATGGCTGACGTCCCGCCGAGTTCCTTGAGGATAGCGTTTCCCACCTGCTTGCATGCGCTGATCGACCCGATGTAGAGATCGACCCCTTCTTTCAGTTCCTCAATCTTGGAAACGAATGCAAACCGGCCCCCCTTTGACGTGAGCTTGTTTAACCGGTGGTCTGCCAGTTGGATGCATCGTTCGATCTCTTCTTCAGTGATACGACGGTGATCTGCACGCAACTGGAGGATTCCGGCATAATAGCCGCCTGCAATCCTGCTGCAGGCATCACAGGTCTCTCTATTTATCCGTATCTCGGTATCCACTGTTGCTGGGATGTTAAGATCGCTTATAACCGCACTTACAGAGATATGTACCAGATATCTCGACGGATCGAGCTCTTCTTCATAGAAATCGAGTTCTATGTCCTTTGCGTCAGGGTGCGCCTTTACCGATCTTGATATTTCAGAGAGGAACATCTCTTTCTGGCTTGGCGCTTCGATCCACTTTCCCGCGGTGTGATATGCGCCGCAGACCGGGCAGATGCGGATCTTTATGACGGGCGGGCACTCGATTATGGTTACGCTTTTGCAGAAGCAGTCTCTGCACCGGTTGTCGTAGAACTCAGTCGCCTCTCTGCCGCATTCGGGGCAGAAGAGCGTGCGGGGGTGTGTGAACTTTTTCATTTAATGTATTGAAGTCAGTGAAAATCAAATTTCAAGGCATTAGCAATTGGACTTTAAGTGGTACCCACCAAAACTCACTGCGCAGCGTAGACCGGTCGCTCTTCCACATCCACCACCAGCGCGCTGCCGAGTTCAGACTGTATGATGCGCTGCACCCTGCCGTTGCCCTCTGCGACCAGCTGGATCCGCGCCATCATCGCTTCCCGCTCTTCATAGAAGACGTCGTTACTCTGAACCACCCGGTGTATGCTGATGTCACGCCGCTGCAACCGCGCAATAAGCCCGGTCGTGCCTGCTGTGATGTCGTTCGGGCTGGTTGAGGATAAGAACACGGGGTCGCCAACATCAATGTGCAGTACGCCAGAAAAGTTGTGCGGGCTCCTGATCTCGATGGTCAGTAGCAAGCGGCTCTTCAAATCGTTGATCACGTGATTTGATATCCCGGTCAGTGCAATACATCGCATCATGATCACCCGTACATCGAAAGAGGTTTTGGCGGCTCGTCCTGTTCAACAGTCTCCCTCACGGTCTCTGCAAGTTTCTGCATCTCAAGTTCGATCTCTTCTGCCTGTTTGACCAGTCTTTCGGTATCGATCGAGAGGTCGTACAGGTTATTCAGAACCTTGAGCACAGCAGCGGCGGCAATCGGGTTCGGGTTCGGATCGGCGGTGCTCCCGAGCAGACTGATCGCGGGGAGTTTGCGCATAAAGCACTCGGTCATGATACTGCCTGCGATTCCTGAGATCGATCCCATCTGGAAGATCTCGACCTCTTCCCTGATGTTCTCAAGCCCTTCCTTGGTGGTTGCTGCGCCAAAGACGACATGATCCGCGCCCACAACCGGCATTCCCGCAATCGAGACGATTTGACGGGCATTAATAGACGTCGCCCAGTCAACAAGCGATTTGCTGACAGTATAAGCGATATTCGGATGAATCGGTACGTCCGAGACCACCACGATCATCTCCTTCTCCGTGCTTTCGTATATTCGCACAGGCATGTGCACCAGCCCCTCGAGAAGCATCGCAACCGGTGGGAAATATTTTGAGTTGATCGCACCCAGGTACTCCATGTCCAGTTCATCGATGATCTGCTGGCTCGCAATATTTCCTACAAGCCCGATCCCAGGGAACCCTTCAACGATCACCGGATTCTCTGACCCTGGCTTCTCCGCAATCACGCGCACCTCAGAGTCCTCTGTCATTATGAGTAATAGTGGCGGTGCTGGTAGATAAATACTTCTGAAGCGCGGGCATCACTTTTATATGGCATAACGCCAAAGAGTCGATCCGCAAACTACCGACCAGTCGGCAGCAGTGACCAGAACAACGCCAGGGTGGCGGAGCGGCTAACGCGATCGCCTGCAGAGCGATTCTATTCCGGTTCGAATCCGGACCCTGGCTTATCGCAATGTTTAACAGCGCAATTTTTAAGAAACTGGAAAAAAATGATTTCCGCACTCTCATCGGCATAGAGATCGGCATGAGGCAGCACCGGTGGGTTCCAGCAGAGATGCTACCTTCCTTCTCAAAGCTGTTTGCCGCGGAGGTCAGGTATCGCATCGACCGGCTTCTCGGATTTAATCTCGTCAAGAAATCCGTGGTACCTTATGACGGCTACAGGATCCACTTCGACGGGTATGATGCGCTTGCGGTAGGCGCGCTGACGCTTCGAGGCTTGTCAGCGATCGGGGATAACATAGGGGTTGGCAAGGAGTCGGTCGTGTACGAAGGGGTGTACGATGGCGAGCCTGTCATCCTGAAGTTCCACCGCGCCGGATACACAAGTTTCAAGCAGGTGGCACGCCAGCGCGACACCGGGGATCGGAATCACTGGATCTTTATCGCAAGACGCGCGGCGAAGCGTGAATACGAGGCCCTTAAAACCCTCGCTGAGTTTTCCAGTGATAGTGCTGTCAGCGTGCCTGCGGCGATCGATCACAACCGGCATCTGATTGCCATGAGCATAGCACCCGGAAGGGAGCTATCAAAGACGGCGGTGGATGATCCCGATTGGTTCCTGGATGAGATCATAGAGCAGATCAGGAAAACGTACTCTGCAGGATTCATCCATTCCGACCTGAGCGAGTACAACGTCTTTGTCAGCCCGGATGGCGCAACACTCATCGATTGGCCGGGATACGTGACCACGACGCATCCTCAGGCAGAGTTTCTGCTTGAAAGGGACGTTAAAAACGTATTAGCATTTTTTAACCGGAAATACGGTGTAACACGGGACTGCGAAGAAGTGGTTGGGTATGTACGTGTGTGAAATGCCCGGGACGGGTTTCGATCCCGTGATCTCCAGATGTCTCAGGATTTCGGCGCACTGGGAATAGTTTCCCTATGAGTCTGGCGCCCTCCCGACTAGGCCACCCGGGCAGTCATGACAGATTCGGCGGTGGTGGTATTAAAGAGTATCGGCAGAAATTTTCGATTGTTCTGCATAGCGACATTCATCATGGATTGGGACGAAGATACCACCAAGATGAAAACCAGAAGTGATCTACAGATTACAGCCGCCTGCCCGACCTGCTCGCCAGAGGAGCCGCGGTTGCACTACATAATAAAGCAGCGCGGAGCCGAGGCACTTGTGCGATGCGATGACTGCGGAAGCGTGCACACAGTCCTATCCAAGCCAGTACGAACCGCAAGCGTCAGGACCATCGTGAGCAGGGGGGAAGATTCGGAACGCTACACAGCCGAACTGCCGGTTGACCATGAGGTCTATGTGGGCGATGAACTGCTCGTGGACGATCCGTCCGCAGACGAGGTGTATCTGGTAGAGGTCGCCTCGGTCGAGGCAGGCGGCAGGCGGACGGTAGTAGCGACTGCTGCCGAGATCGATACGATCTGGGCGCGGGCGATCGATGAGGTGACCGTGAAGATCGCAATCCACGACGGCACCAAGACTGAGTCGATTCGTATGCAAGTGTTGGGGGATCAGGAGTACACGGTTGGCGCTATCGAGAAGATTGGCTGGAAAAACGCCAGTATCATACGAATTAAGACGTATAAAAGAGGATTTAAGAAAAATAAAGGCGATGTTGTGCTTGCAAAAGATATCAAGCGGATATTTGCAGAGCGAATACGATAGGCGCGTCAGGTCTTGTATGATTCATCACTGAGGGCGGAGGGCTCGCTGCCGCGTCCAGATGGTCGTTGGATGCGGTTTAAGCGCGGCTATTTCCATAACACAATCCGGGTTATGGCAAAGAAGATTAACCACCGAGAACGCGGGAGAGCACAGAGAGTTGCTATTTTCTCTGCGTCCCCTGTGCGCTCTGTGGTTTTTCCAAAACCCAAATTTCAGAAGATAATAACAAGTCGCTCCCCATTCAGCGCAAGTTTATAGGTGCCGCGGTTCATAATATGATGCGATGACCGCCAATGAAGATGTGCTGGGAATGATTGCTGACAACAATATAAAATTCATCAGGCTCCAGTTTGTCGATGTCCTTGGAATCGTGAAGAATGTCGCGATACCGGCTGCACAGATGAAGAAAGCACTCGACGTCGGGATATCCTTCGACGGATCATCCATCGAGGGGTTTGCAAGGATACAGGAATCGGACATGGTGTTAAGGCCGGATCCGGAGACGTTCCGGATTCTTCCGTGGAAGGCAGATGAAAGCGAGATTGCCGGAATCGTGTGCAATGTCTGTCTGCCTGATGGTACGCCATTCCAGGGTTGCCCGCGATACGCGCTCACAAGAGCGATTGGGGAAGCAGAGGAGATGGGATATGTCATGAATACGGGTCCCGAACTGGAGTTCTTCCTCTTCGAAAAGGAAGATGGCGTACCAACGACCACACCTCATGATTCGGGCGGGTATTTCGATTTTCCACCGGTCGATCTTGCAGAGGATATTCGCAGGGATATCGTGATTGCGCTCGAAGAGATGGATTTTGAGATAGAAGCGTCGCATCACGAGGTTGCCTGTGGGCAGCATGAGATCGATTTCAAGTACAGCGATGCACTGACAACTGCGGACAGGGTGGTCACCTTCAAGTACGTAACCAAAACGATCGCAACGAACAAGAATCTCCATGCCACATTCATGCCAAAGCCGGTCTTCGGAACCAGCGGGTCTGGTATGCACATAAACACATCCTTATTCAATAAAAATAATGAAAATGTCTTCTTCGATCCGGATGACGACCATGGGATCAGCGATACTGCAAGATATTTCATCGGTGGGTTACTCACCCACATCAAGGCAGTGACTGCGATCACAAATCCACTCGTCAATTCCTACAAACGGCTCGTATCCGGATACGAGGCACCGGTCTATATCACCTGGTCATGGGCGAACCGGAGTTCGCTGATCCGGGTGCCGGCAGCGCGCGGAAGCGGAACAAGGATCGAACTCAGATCCCCTGACCCAGCCTGCAACCCGTATCTTGCGTTCGTAGCCATACTGGCATCCGGGCTTGATGGGGTAAAGAATAAGATCGATCCTGGTGAACCGATCGAAGAGAACATCTACGAGATGGATTTCCATGAGATATCCGACGCTGGCATCGATACGCTTCCGACAAGCCTCAGTCTCGCACTCGATTACCTGGAATCGGATGAGGTGGTGCGGTCGGCTCTTGGCGAGCATGTGTACACAGCGTTCATGCGAGTTGCTGCTGCGGAATGGGAGGAGTACCGGGTTCAGGTGCACCAGTGGGAACTGGATCGGTATCTGCAACTGTTCTGATGCCGCACCTCATCCACACCGCTCTTTTGGAGCTTCTGGCGGTTTTGGGTATCTTCGCGCATCAACATGCCACGTCCGACCGATTGGATGCGATTACATGGAAATCACGGCTGGTGTAGCTGCTCGAAGCCCAAACCTCTCCACACCCGAATGAAGTTCGGGGGCATCCGATGCTGCCTGTCGCACGAACATCGCCCCCTCTCGCAGACATGCCACACCTGCCACCGCCTGCAGGATCGTAAGCGCGTCCAGCGATGTGACTCTGCAATCTCTGCATTCTCGCCTTGCACAGTCATCTGAAGTACGACCACGGCATCTGTTGCTGCAAAAAAAAAATTGTTCCGGTGTGCGCAACACCCGGAACCAAACATTGAAATCTTAACGATTCGTAGTTCACGCTGTGACAGATGCGATTGCAAACCGTCTCATGACTTTGTCAACTGTGATTTTGACGTTGTCTCCGATCTTTGTGCCGGGCACAAAAACCACAAAACCTTGTACACGGGCTATGCCATCTCCTTCTCTGGCAATGTCTTCTATGGTGACAT
>QBUV01000077.1 GCA_013572355.1 Candidatus Methanogaster sp. | reverse complement strand
AGAGGCGGCATCCTTAATTGAGAGAGCGAAGAAATATCTTAAAAGTTCCAGGATGCTTCTTGTGGATGGGGACCGCGAATCCTCGGTATCCAAGCATACTATGCAATGTTTTATTCCGCTGAGGCTGTGCTCACAGAACCCATAAGAAAGGAGCCTTGAACCAATGAACAAAACATGGTGGATCGCAATCATATCCGGCACTCTGGCACTTATCGCAGTATACGCCGTGATCGTGCTCTTGCTGGTGAAACTGCTCTGGGCATGGACAATCCCGGACATCTTCCCGGGAGCCGTTTCACAGGGGCTGATAGCAGGATCGATATCCTGGTACACCGCGTTTAAAATAGCCGTCTTCGTTGCAGTACTTGCCGGACTGGCAGGTGTGCGGCGGGGTAGGGAGTCGTAACTTCGCGGTACCTGTGCGGTTTCCATAACTGACAGGGGGGATAACAACGAGAAAGAAATTTGATCAGGTGTACCAGTTCAAGATCACGCTGGAGGGTGCTAAACCACCGATCTGGCGGCGAATACAGGTTCCGGAGACCTATACATTCTGGGATCTGCATGTCGCGATCCAGGACGCTATGGGCTGGGGGGATTGCCATCTCCATGAGTTTAAAATGACCGATCCGTCGACTGGTTCAGAGGTGAGTATGGGAATCCCGGATGAAGACTTTGGCAGAAAAACCCTTCCGGAGCATAGGCGAAAGATAGCTAAATATTTTTCTATGGAGAATCGATCGGCAGAGTATGTATATTATTTCGGCGATATCTGGGAACATAAGATACGACTGGAGAAGATGCACGACCGCCTGGACCGCGAAATACCAGCGCACCATCAAACATCCAAACCCGATCTCCAGTTGAAACCAAGGGGTCGGGGTAACAAACGTTCGCATCGAAAGTGCTGCACCTCACCCAAAACCAAGGCTCCAGTTGAAATCAAGGGGTCGGGCTGCACCCACCACAAACACCAGAACCAAAAAACGATCCGGACGATCAGGTTACATCACAACATCTCACAGACAAACACACCTCCCAGCAAGCATACAAAACTTCAATTATTCGCACAACCAAGATACCGCCACCAATGCCACCCACCATCCTCAAGATCGGAGGTAGCGTCCTCACAGAGAAGACCGACACCCCGACGCCGAAACCATCCGCAATTAAGAGGTGCGCCGCAGAGATCGCATCGTACCACCCGTCAGCAGACAACCCGCTGATCCTGATTCACGGCGCAGGTTCGTTCGGGCATCCGCAGGCAAAAAAGCACGATTCTCCGGACGGATTCACCAATTCCGGGATCATCGAGATCCACCGATCCGTAACATTACTAAACGAACTTGTTATCAATGCACTAATAAAAAATAACGTCCCGGCGGCAACCGTGCATCCGTTCGGCTGCACCGTGGCAGAGGACGCACGCATCAGCGAGATGCACACTGCTCCGATCGCGCTGATGCTTGCCCGCGGCATCGTGCCTGTGCTGCATGGCGATGTGGTGATGGACAGAACGCTTGGAGCATCGATCATATCAGGCGACCAGATCGTGCCGTATCTTGCAGCGCTGTTTGGCGCGTCGCGCATCGGATTTGGGACCGCGGTTGATGGCGTGATCGCAGACGGCAGGGTGGTTCCGGAGATCACGCCAGGGACGTTTGAGGCGGTGCGATCCCATATCCATGGCTCAGAGGGCACCGATGTGACCGGCGGGATGCTTGGCAAGGTTCGCGAACTGCTCGGGATCGATATCGATTCGTACATATTCAGTGCGGTAAAGCCGGGCATGATCGCGGGATTCTTGTCTGGCGAAGAACCCGGGACGAGGATAACAAAAAAGCCACAATCGATTTCGCTCCGAAAATAACCATGCCGCCCGGGTTCACCACGGTATTCGCGATTTGCATGGGGTATCTTGTGGTCGCTTACGCGATGATGCGGCGCAGAGAGTAGGCAGCAAGGCGATGACGAACGAAGGGAGCACTTCCCTTCACTGTCTTTCTTTTTTTGTGTTCGATCCCATGTTCCGGTCTGATGCCCGCGAATATTTGTAGCATTCAACCACCCGCGTCATTCATGATCCCTTGATCCGAACACACTGGGAGGGCGACACTCCTCCGCTCTATGAACTTATGCGTATCGCCGCCCAATAATCTCAACCGACCATGAAACTCAACTCAATCCAGTTCTTCACAAACACATCGATCATGCTCTCGATGGTCTTCATCCCGCTTCTTGCAGAGGACCTCGGAGCCAGTTATATGCAGATCGGGATCATCATGAGCGTATACGGTCTCTGCCTCGGCGTATCGTCGTATATGTTCAGCAAGGCGGCTGATGCATGGAATATCAAAAGACTGCTGCTGGCCGGTCTTGCCTGTTCGGCAGCCGCATATCTCTTGCAGGTATTTGCAGACGATCCGCTCACGCTCGGACTGGCGCGTGGGCTTCTCGGAATCGCTATCGGCATGTACCCTGCGGCTCTGATCATGCATATCTACGGGATGAAACGGAGCATCAGCAAGTTCATCTCATTCTGTGCTCTTGGCTGGGCTGCGGGATTCATTGGAGCGGCAATCATCGGAGACTATGATCTGATATTCATTGTAAGCTCAGCTCTCGTGGCGCTCTCCTTTGTAATCGCGCTGACTCTGCCGGAAGTCAAGGTCAAGCGGCTGAATGTCAGTTACCTATCGCTCGACACGGTGAGAGCGAACTGGGCGGTATACATGCCGTTCCTGCTGAGACATGCCGGAGCCACAGCCGTATGGACAATCTTCCCGCTGTACATGGCAAGTCTCGGATCGGATAAGTTCTGGATCGCAGCCATCTACGCAATCAACCCGCTGATGCAGTTTTTCATGATGCGGCGGCTCGATGGTAAGGATATGGTATCGATTGTTAAGTACGGGTATCTGGTATCCGCGATCGCTTTCCTAAGTTTTATCCCGCCGACCATATTTTATTATGTCATACCCGGGATGGTGCTGGTCGCTCTTTCGTGGTCGTTTCTGTATGTGGGATCGACCGAACTCCTGCTGCGCCGAAATGAGGATAAAGCGGCATCAGCGGGTCTGATCACAACGGTCATCAGTCTCGCATCCGTGGCCGGTTCTCTTATCGGAGGTGCTGTTTCGCAGTACCACGGGTTTGTAGCGGTGCTCGCGGTTGGGGCAGTGATGTGCTTTGCCGGTTTTCTAATCTCGGCTAAATATCTTACGCGTACCTGTTAACCGATGGTGCCCGGGTTCCCGGGTGCCCTGCGGTTCTCACCATCTGCGTGGGATCGATTTAGCCATAATAAAAGTCCCCGCGAAACTGAGGAAACCCTTTTATGCCATCCCCACCAAATAACTGACTGACAGTCAGTCAATACCACTGCACAGGTGAGGTGAACAACATGACCCGCACAGTAAAGGACCCCGAAACAAGGCGTAGTGAACTCATTGACGCCGCGGAGGAACTCTTTCTTGCAAACGGCTACGAAGAGACCGCGGTATCGGATATCGTCAGGAAGATCGGCGTGGCGCAGGGCACGTTCTACCACTACTTCAAATCCAAGGATGGGGTACTGGATGTGATAACCGACAGGTGGATCGAGGAGATAAAGGAAGGGGTGGCGGGCATAGCTTCCAGAGACGATTCAGACGCCATCGAGAAGATTATCGGGGTTTTTGGCTTCTTCAGCAGCCTTGGCAGATCCAGGCAGGGGCTTGTCGAATATGTCCACGAGGGGAGAAATGCGCATCTGCATAACAAGTTTGAAAGAAAGGTTCCTCCTATCCTAATCCCCTTATTCAGCCGGATGATCGAAGAGGGGGTCAGAGAAAGATTCTTCGACGTCAAGTATCCGGAGATGGCGGCACTCTCCATCATAGAGACCGCAGGCGCAATCTCCCACATCCATGAGGCATACCGTCTTGAAGATAAGACCGAGAAGATGAAAGAGATAACAGATGCCACATTCGACTTCATCGAGAGGATACTCGGAGCAGAGCCAGGGATTTTCATTAAATACGCATCAAGGATGGAGGCATCCGCATGAACAGACAAAAACGCTTCACAACAACGTCCCTTCTGGTATTTTTGATGTTTTCGGCGATTCTTTCATCCGCCGCAGCCCAGACCGCCGGCACAGCGGATATCGAGATCGTTGACCTCTATTCGAGCATCGATTCGGCTGATGTCACGCTCCATTCGGAAGTGCATCTCACAGACATAACGATCGACGCGGAACTGATGCTCGAGGACGAGGTTCTGAGAAGAGAGCGATTCGTAATCGATGAGGCACTCCCTGATATCGAGATAACAAAGGTATTGTCCTGGAATCTCGCAAACCCGGACGACGGTTTCTACATCACCAGAATGACTCTTGCAACGGACGGCTCGGTGCTGGATACAAGGTATCACAACTTCTCTTATGGCAGCCCCGCGCTTCCCAGGGTGTTTATCAAGGATATCATCCCTGATTCAAGCGGCGTAAGCGTCATCCTCTCGCCTTACAGAACCGTGTACGGCACGCAAGCGGTACTAACAGATGTTGAGTACATGCTCGTGGACGGAGATACCGTCATCTACAGGACCACTGATCAGAGAGTCGATGTGGTGCAGGCGACACCGCTATCCGAGGACTGGACTGTGCGCCTCGAAAACAACCACCAGTACTCTGCCAGAGTGAAGATCAAAACCCCCTCGCAGCGGCAGCGAGATGCTGTGATCGCCAGGTCAGTGGATTTCACTGCAATTGACGATGCCAGAATCACCGAACTCTACAGGGACGAGACAGGAGCAAGTGCAACGGTTCTGGGACTTTCGCAGGTGCCGTTTACTGGTGAGATCGTCTTTACAGTCTCAAAGGATGGCGAGACCATCGAGGAGATCCGTGAAAAATCCCCGATCCTGATGTCAGATGATGACGAGACGACAGAGGTTATATGGGATAGCAGGCTCCCGGCAGGCACTTATGAACTTTCCGTTGAGGTGGTAGGAAACGACGGCAATGTTGTGGACATACTGGAGACGGTCATAGAAGCAGAAGATAGCGGATACAACGTCTCTGCCACTTCTACCACTTCACCAGAAGAGACGCCTGGATTTAACGTCTACGGGGCGGCTTTAGCAATCATGGCCATATACCTCTTCCGCAAAGGCAGGTGATATCCATGTATGAGCTCTTCATTGCCCTGCGGCACCTCACGTCAAGGCGCAGGCAGACCATCTTTTCCGTACTTGCGGTCGGGCTGGCAGTTATGCTGCTCGTATGGTCACAGGCGATGATGGTTGGGTTTACCGATGAGATGTATTCAAAAACCGTGGACCGGATGGCACATGTAACGGTTGAACCACAGGAAGACGAAGATTACATCCACCTATACCGTAAACTCACTGAAGACATAAGGGGAATTGATGGTGTTGTAGGCGTATCGCCAGTTCTTGCAGGACCTGCTACTTTCGAATACAAAGACAAGAACAAGAATGTAGTCATGCAGGGAATCCAGGTGGATGCCCACGATTCAGTGCTGCACATCAATGACGACATCGTGGAGGGCAGTTTCAGGGACCTGGAGGTTTCGTCCAACAGCGTGGTGGTGGGTGATGCCCTGGCAGAGAAACTGGATGTGGAAATTGGTGATACCATCGATGCGTCTTTTCCTGAAGCAAACCCGGCAGCCCTGAAAGTGGTGGGCATCTATGACAGCGGCACACCCCTGGATGAAACACTGGCAATTACTTCCAAGTCTACTGCCCAAGGGTTTCTTGACGTGTCCAATGTGGTGAGCAGTATTTTAGTCCGTGTGGACGACCGGGAGCGGGCGCAGGCTATATCAGAGGAGATAGACGCAATGGGCTATCCTGCTTCCGGCTGGAAGGAGACAAATCCTGAGATAATACAGACACTGAAACTGGAAGGGACAAGCAACTCCATCATACTGAGCCTTATCGTTATTATAGCATCTTTCGGGATAGTCAGCACATTGTTCATGGTGGTGATGGAAAAGACCAAAGAGATAGGCATGCTCATGGCGATGGGGGTGCCCAGAAGAAGTATTATGATGATATTTGTAATGGAAAGCGGCATCCTGGGACTATTAGGTGCCGTTTTAGGTGTAGCTTTGGGAGCGGGATTAGCCATACGGATGGGGTCTTATGACTATGGGATGGAAGTCATGGCTGGCATCAGCTCGATTCCGTTTGTTGTAAGGGTACAGGATGCGGTAATTATTGTGCTGTTCACATTCCTGTTAAACCTCATCGCAGGGATATACCCTGCCAGCCGTGCTTCAAAGCTCAATCCAGTGGAGGCGATAGGTCGTGAGTGAGGGAGACCCCCATGTTTGAGCTCGATGTTGCCACAAGACATATCAGGTCACGCCGGCGGCAGACCTTGTTTTCCATCATTGCAGTAGCAATGGCAGTTGGGATAATCATAGTCTTCATGTCAATGATGAGCGGTTACATGAGTATACTAATTGATTCAACAATTGAGAATCAGGCTCATATCACGGTCATGCCAAAGGAGGGCGAGGATTACATACATCTGTACCACGGGCTTGAGAAACATATCTATGGTCAAGAAGGTGTAGAGGCACTCTCGTCATATTTCCATGGTGAAGCTGCCCTGCAACACAAGCACGACGCTGAAGGGGTGCTGTTGTACGGCATAAATCCCAACGATGAGAACCGGGTTGTAAACAGGGAAAAAGATATGCTGGCAGGGAAGTTCACATCACTTGAAAATCCCGGCAGCCGCATAATCCTTGGTTATAAACTGGCAAAGAATCTTGATGTTGAGATGGGCGATACGGTCACAGCCCAGATTCCCGGGGCAGAACCTGCCGATTTCACTATT
>QBUV01000173.1 GCA_013572355.1 Candidatus Methanogaster sp. | reverse complement strand
CAGTCCGAACCCTGGTGCTGACCCGAGACCCGACTTTGAGATGTCGATTGGTGGTGGCAGTCAACTCACAAACGATGACTACTATATGGACGGCAAAGGATTCGCCGGATCAAAAAGTCAGTACGGTACGCTGGTGTACGATGTGACTACCGACGTTACTGGAAACGGCGCTTATCAGGCAGTCAGATCAAACTGCCCCTCTGTTACTACAAAGGGATATGTATCTGGTATGGCTCTGCTGATAATTTATGATGATGGTAGTGACAAGACGTACGCGATAGCCCATGGATACGATCGACTTGCCAAATGCTACTTGACAGATTACAATGTGCTACCAGAGGATGCGACCGCGACTGCCACACTCACGGATATGGATCCAAACAATGTAGCGGCAGCGAATCTCTTCACAGTCACGGTTGATGCCGTGCCCCCGGGAAGTGAATCGCAACAGTTCAACAGCGGTTTGTGGCAGGTGGGTGCATGGGTAGGTGGAGCTGATTATAACCATCCGCTTGGCTTCAACAGAAGAGAGGTAACCAGTTGCATAACACAATCTGGCGCTGATGAGGTAGTTCAATTCCAGGATAGAACCAGCAGTGGCTTTGCCCCGGTCTTTGCATGCCTACAAGAAGGAGACTCCTGGGCAGATTCTGATTCCGATGGCGTGCCGGATTACTGGGACGATGAACCAGGCACACCGTCCGGATATCTCACAGATTCAGAGGGCAGGGGATACCGCATCGGTGATGTCAACCGCGATGGCGAACTCACAAGTGTGGATGCGCTGATGATCCTGCAGGCGATAGTTAAGAACATCGAGCTATAAGACGCTCGATGATCCTTTTTTTTATTCCGTAAGAATTTGCCCGTCGATGACATCCCACCGATTGGGAAATCCAACGTCGCAACCACATCTCACCCCAAAACCTCCCCCATCTTCGCCTTCCACCCGGCGATGTCCTCCGCGGTCACCACATCGATCGATCCGCCCTGCATAGCCCCCGTCACATCACCCATCCGCTCCTCGATCCAGCCCTCCATCTCAAGATACGCGTTCTTGAGCCCATCGAGCACCTCGGGGTCAGCATCCCAGAGCCCCCTCTCTGCCGCCTCGAGAAGCCTTCTTCCGATCTCCTCGAGCGCGTAGGGGTTATTCTCCTCAAAAAACTGGCGCATCTCATCGTCGAGCACGAACGTTCGTGTGATGTCATCGAAGATCCAGTCATCGACCTCCTGCGTGGTTGCTTCCCATCCGTAGACGCGCCCGATCCTTTTTGAGATGTCGCCTGCTCCCTTGTAGCCGTGATTCTTCATCCCCTCGATCCACTTCGGGTTCAGGAGCTTTGTCCGCACGACCCGCCGCAGTTCATCTGCAAGCGTTCTCACCTCGACCCGGTTCACATCGCGGGTATCTCCGTAGTACGCAGAGACCTCGTGACCCGAGACCTCCCTTGCAGCAGTGGTAAGCCCGCCGTGCGTTCCAAAGTAGCAGCAGCATCCACAGAGGTCATATTCGTCTGTGACCGTCTTGTTAAAGGTGAGATCAACTGTGCGGAGTTGAGATGCGAACTTATCATGAGATTCTGCCCCAAACACCCCTTTTCCGTACTCGTATCCGTTCCAGTACAGGTACACATCGGACAGATCCTTATCCTCCTTCCATGCAGAGGCATAAACCGCGAGATTTACGCCGTTTCCGTACGTTCCGGGCTTACTTGAGAATATCCGTGCTCCACCGCTACCGGTAGTTCCGGTTTCAGTTCCAGCTCCTACCCCATCCACATCTCCAGCCTCTGCTTCTGCCCCGCCTGATGCATGTTTCTTGATGTAATTCATGTCATCTGGCTCATCAAGGGCCGAGATCTCCCGTATTGCTTCATCAAGGAACTCTACGCAGTTGTAGAAACAGTCCCGCGTGATCCCGCTCACCCTGATCGTGACATCGATTCTCGGGCGGCTGAGCTCCTCAAGCGGGATGATCCTGTATCCATTCACCCGACTGCCGTCCCAGACAGGCTCGCAGCCTACGAGATGCATGATCTGCGCAAGCTGTTCCCCGTCCGCCCACATGATGTCAGACGCCATCCAGTACATCGCAATGTTCTCAGGAATCCGTCCGTGCTCTTCCTCATACTTCCTGATCACGCCGTCTGCAAGCCGCTCCCCGATCCTCCACGCCGCTTTCGTCGGTATCTTGAACGGGTCGAGCGAGTAGAAGTTCCTGCCGGTCGGGAGAATCTCAGGTTTCCCCCTCGTTATGAGACCGGACGGTCCCGGCTCGATAAATCCGGCATCAAAGCCGTGGAAGAGCGCACCAATCTCATCGGATGCATCGATCCACGATGCTATAGTGCGGATCTTCTCTGTAATCGGGGAGCCCGCAGACACAGACCTGTCCGGGTCATTTAACCGATCTTTGAGTACATCTTTTGCGATCTCATGATCAGGGAGCGGGTCAGGTTCTATGAACCGTCTTATCAGTTCTTTTCCAAGAGAATCGATCTCTGAAAAGTCATCAGTGACCTCGATATCCACCCCGATCATTCCGGATACTGCTTTCCGGAGTTCCGAATCGTACCTGAGTATTGAGTTAATCAGTTCAACCTTCCTGTCGCCTTCCGGAATTTCCCCGAATATATGCATCCCATCAGGGATCTGGCTGTTGTAGATGCGGGTTATCGTCTCATGTGCGAGATCAACGATTCTATCAAACGTTGCTCCCTCTTCCACCAGTCTTTCGAGATGTATGTCTAGAGAGAGTTTCGTGCTGATGAGGAGATCCGTTATTACATGCTCTGCGGCATGAGCTCGCCCTTTGTCAGTCTCTTTCGTCTTGTTGTACTCTGCGATCTGGTCTTCCAGTTCCTTTAACTCGCCATAGATGCCGCTTTCCGTCATGATAGTCTGCGCATGATCGATCAGTGTCGCATAGCTCCGCCTCTTTGCAATCGTGCCTTCAGGAGGATTGTCAGAGTTGTAGATGTACAGATGCGGGAGGTTTCCGATCGCAATGTCCGGATAGCAGCTTCCTGAGAGCGCAACTGACTTTCCTGGAAGGAACTCAAGGTTTCCGTGCGTTCCGACATGCACGATCACATCAGCACCAAACTCGTTTTCGAGATACCGGTAGGTGGCCATGTACTGGTGCGGTGGCGGAATCTCAGGGTCGTGCAGAATCTTGCAGACCTCCCCATCGCACCTCGATCCGGCACATCCGCGCTTTGGCTGGATGCAGACCACCGCGTTCCCGTACGTTACGCCGGTCACAACGATCTTGCCGTCGTAGACCATCGCAGCGGGAACTCCGTCTTTTGCCTCGCCAGGGGGATTGCCCCACACCTCACACATCCGTGCCCTGACATCCGGCGCAAGTGTGCCGAACCACTCCTCGTACTCCGCCTTCGTAACCATCGCGAGGACTCCGCCGCTCTTGACGATCTCGTCAATCGTCGTCCACCGGAACTCTGCGATCGCTTTGCGGCGCATGATCGTCTCGATCAGTTCCTTGCCGCTCCCGGGCGGATCGACCGAGTACCCACTCTCCTTCATCCGCCCGAGTATCCTTGCGACGCTCTCAAGAGTGTCGAGATGTGCGCCTGCTCCTATCGTCGCCTCGAGACCCGCACACGGGCTGTTATGAAGGATGAACGCGACTTTCCGCTTCTGTTGTGGTTTGTCCTTGAGTGCGATCCATTTCCGGACACGGTTCACGATCTTTCTCACCCGATCCTCGATTGCGGTGTGCATCTCGAACTCGGTCCCGTGCGCCTCCTCTGATGTCGCAACCCCGATGATGATCGGCTCGATCACGCCCTCGAACTCGGGCATCGCAACGCTCCAGCCGATCTCAGTACTGCCAAGCCCATGAAGATCCGCGTTCCATTCCTCCTCTGTCGCATGGTACGCCATCAACGGATGGAAGACCGGCACATCGAGCCGTTTCAGCACATCCACAGATCCTGCGTCATCCCCGAGATTGAAGACTGACTGGAGGTTTATGAGCGCGTCAATCCCGAGATAATCCATGAAGAACTCTTCGATGACCTCCCGGTCGGGTTTGGAGCCGAGTTCGGCATCACCGATCCCGTGACAGAATACAGGAATCACACAGGAGTCCTTCTCAAGTTCGCGGACCAGTGAGTTCACGATCTCGATATCCCCGCTCTCTCGATACCTCCGGTTGAAGAGGATGCCCACCGTATGCTTCGATTCTTCAGGTTTGTACCATTTTAGATACTCCTCGATTCCTCCGAAAGCCCTGTCCGCATCCGGATGGTAGATTCCCTGCCACAGCATCACTTCTGGCGGGGCGTACTCGTATTCCATGCCCAGAACCTCTTTTCCTATGTATCTGAGCATGTTTTCTATGTTTTCTGATCCGCCATAGACGTGGTAGGCGTTGACCGCCGCTGTGATCTTTAAAGGGACGTTTGAAAGCTGCCAGAACGACGGGTCGTAGCCAAAGGAGATTATCGGAATGTCCTGATCCAGTCTTTCGATGATCTCGTCCCATATCCGGTCGTTTGTCGGACGCAGTAGAATGACATCCGCATCCCCAAGCATCTGTGTAATGCCTTTGGCATCGATGCGGGGACCTGAAGTTTTTGTAACCGCATTACATTGCTCTCGCTTCTCCGCATCCTCAAAATCGCGCGGAGTCCATGCACTAAGCGCGATCCCGAGTTTCGCACACGCCTCTGCAAGGAGCGGTACGTCGCTCCCCCATGTTATCGATGTCAGTTTCATCTCAACTCCATCCCGAATGCAACTCTGTCAGCAGTTCCTGCTCGGCTGTGGCGATCTCGCAGACCTGTCCTGCCGAGAGTTCCCCAACCGAATAATACCTGCCGCCGGCGTGCTCCGCGATATCCTTACAGTATCCAAGCTGCATCTTCACAAACGATCTGCCAGCAGCTTCGGTATCGAGAACAACGACGTGAATCCCTGCGGATCTCGCGTCTTCTGCGATTCCGAGCAGTTCTTCTTTGACCCCCGCGTCCCCGAGTGCTACATTCGCACGCCCATCAGAGATCAGAATCATTATCGGAATCGTCTCCTCGTTCTTCTTTAGCTCTGCTGTGAGCAGGTTAAGTCCTGCGCTTATACCGGCAGAGAGCGGCGTCTTACCACCAGTAGGGAGATCGTGGAGCTGCTTGAATGCAAGATCAGCACTTCGTGATAGTGGGAGCAACATATCAGCAGTATTGCCGCGGAACGCAACCATCCCCACCCGGTCGCGCTGCTGGTAGGAGTCCAGAAGGAGCGAGAGCACTGCACCTTTTGCGCTCTCCATCCGGTTCGACGCGCCCATCGAACCCGAGGCATCCACCACAAAAATGGTTGCTGTGGAGACTTTCCCTACCCTGATCTTCTCTCTCACGTCCTGATCCCTGATGAGGATGGCTGCTTCCCCGTCCTCGCCTGTACACCTGCCCCTCTGATGCGGCGCAGCAGCACAGATCGTGGCGTCGATCGCGATATCGGTGGGTCTGCCGCGGGGCAGGGTGTGGCGTGCGTATCTGCCACGGTTATACAGCGCAAGCGTTGGAATCCTCCTACCCGATGTCTTTCTGCGGTATCTCCGGTCTCGCTTCTGCCTCGGTCTCACGATGCCTGCATCGATCGGGCTACCGATCTCAAAGACCGACTCCGGCGGCGTGCCCCCCTCATCTCCGGAATCAGGCGGATCCTGCATCTCCTGCTGACCCTGTTCATGCTCATGATCCTGCTCGTGCTTGTGTTCATGCTCATGTTCGTTCTCATGCTCATGTTCGGGTTGCTTGCTCTCCTCATCGGGTTTCTGCTTCTCTTCGTTCTTCTCGCAACTCTTCTTTTCCATCATGCGGTCGAGTTTCTCGGTATCGAGTTCTGGCGGCTCAAACGGTTTCTTTCGCATCCTGTGCGGCAGCGCAAGTTCCATCGCTTCTTTTATGTCACCAAGCGTGACCTCGGTACGGCTGTCGAATGCCGCAATCGTCTTTGCGGTTCTCGTGATAACGATCTCTGCCCGGTGCGTCCTGACACCAAGTTCGATGCACATCTCGGCAGTGGTTCTCAGGAGATCGTCGCTGATCCGGGCGTCCGGAAGAATTGTTTCTGCCTTCGATATCTTCTCGCCAAGCTCCCTCTGTGAATCCTCGCAACTCTTCCTGAACCCCTCCGGATCGGAATCAAACCGCTCTGCAACCTTCACGATCGCAACACGCTCTTCCACGTCGGTTAAACTCTCGACATTCGCCTGCAACCCGAACCGATCCAGCAACTGCGGTCGTATCTCGCCTTCCTCAGGGTTCATCGTCCCGACGAGTATGAACCTCGACGGGTGGCTCACGCTGATCCCTTCCCGCTCGACCACATTCACAGCCATCGCAGCCGAGTCCAGGAGGACGTCTGCGACATGGTCGTCAAGGAGGTTGATCTCATCGATATACAGGATGCCGCGATTTGCCGCGGCAAGGATTCCGGGTTCAAGTGCCCTTATCCCTTCCTTTATCGCTTTCTCGATGTTGAGCGTGCCAACGACTCGATCCTCGGTACAACCGAGCGGCAGATCGACGACCCTCCTCTTTCTGGTCACGATATCGAGTTTTCCACCATTCTCCGCGCTCTCGTAGCAGATATCGCACATCTCATCAGGGTTATCAGGATTGCAATTAAACGGGCAGTTCCCGACCACCTCGATCTCGGGAAGCAGTTCTGCAAGAGCCCGAACCGCTGTCGACTTCGCTGTCCCTTTTTCACCCCTTATCAGAACGCCCCCGATCTTTGGGTTTATGGCGTTTAGTATCAGTGCTTTTTTCATCCTCTCCTGCCCGACAATCGATGTGAATGGCAGTATCTGTCTTCTTATATGGTGCATCTCTTAGCCTCGGTCTGACTGCTCTTGCGAGAACGATTGTTTGTTATCAATCTCGATTATCAGTATCGAATTTTATGACGGTAATCGTAAAGATAACACTGAATGATTGATATTTAAAAGTTTCGTGATATCGGTCTTGTCCCGCACAGATGTCGGGGCGGTCTCGCAATTCAAAA
>QBUV01000078.1:753-7138 GCA_013572355.1 Candidatus Methanogaster sp. | reverse complement strand
GCATCTGCGCAACCCCCGCGATACTGATCCCATAAAAGACAGCCTTCGCCCCAGCAACCTCCAGTATCGCCTCAAGCGTCCCGTTAACAACCGTCGTCCCCGTAACAAGCCCCCGACGCCGGTCTGTAAAAAAGGTTGGCGATGTGAACGATTCGAAACTCGTCCACATCAATCCCATCCTAAGCCATCTTCTTGATCTTCGCGAACAACTGCCCCATCGTGTCCTCGTTACTCTTCGTAAACGAAAACGGCGAGTCAGTGAACCCTTCGAAGTAGACCGGCACGTTGTCCAGCCGGTAGAACGTTCCCGAACACTCCATCGCATCGATAACACCAGGCAGCACCACATCAGACGCAATCGTTGTCGGGCACGGCGCAATATCGAGGCAGACAAGCGGTATCTCACAGAGATACGATGCAGGGTCCGCAGGGATGTGGCAGACAAGATCAGCACACATCACAAACGCGGCATCCACATCGCGGTCTCGCAGCACGTCCACCGTCGTGTACTCGCCCGGATTGAACCTCGGGTAGCCCCGTGCAAAGTCGAGACCGAACGGGTAGCCGTACAGGTAGGATGCGATCTGGTTAAATCCCGCGACGTTGCAATGTCCCCGAAGCGCCCCTATCGAGAACTTCGTGTGGTTGTTCAGTTCCTTTATGAGGTTTAATGCCGCCTCAACGTTCCTGTGCTTGCCATACGACGAGCCAACGCCGAGTCCCACGTAGACGGTTCCGAAGTTGCTCGCCTTCATCATCTCAACCATCTCTTTCATATCCGAGATCGGTACACCTGTGACCTCCGCAGCCGATGGATGTGGCTCTTTTCCGTTTAATATGGTTGAGAGTGCGTTAAATAGCTCGTAGTCGCTGTTCGGATTCAACTGCACATGAAGATCCGATGCCTCCGCTGTCGGCGTCTTCCTCGGATCAACACAGATAACAGTCCGGTCGAACCTGCCGCGTTTGGTCCAGTAGCCTCTCGGGAAGATGCCGTATCTGGACATGTGCCTCGGCATCGACTCAAGAGCGTTGCATCCCCAGTATATGGAAAGATTCGTCCGGTTCTTGGACTGTCCCGCGGTCGCACCGACGATGCCTGCCTCCTGAATTCCCATAACAGTCGGACCGTGGCAGATCGTTGCGTTTGAGTCCACTGCGGCGCCAAGGTACTCCCCGATGTGCAGTCCGATCTCCTGAGCCTCACACGAGGTCTCGCTTCCAAGGAAGAGCAGGGGGCGATCTGCCTCGGTTAGTATCTCAGCGGATTTTGTGATTGCGTCTTTCCAGTCCGCCTTCGTAAGTTCGCCGTTCTCTTTTATCAGAGGGTCTCTCAGGCGGTGGGAGCTAACAACCTCCTGGAACTTGGCGTTGCCCATCTTACATGCGTTCCTGACCGTGATCTCGCCATCTCCAAGCTCCACCTGGATGTCGTCACATGCGCCTCCGCAGACCGGACATATAATATTCTTGGTAAACATATCAGTCGCCTCCTTTCGCATACACTTTCAAAACCACGTCTTCGGTTGAGAGCACCTCTTCAGTGGTCGGTTCGACTGTGACCTTGCTTCCCTTGTACCGCGGCGATCCTGTTGAGAACGTATCAGGCTCCACAACCACGTTTGCCCAGATCGCTCGTGGCATAAAGACGTGACCCGGTCGTACCGAGTCGGTGCGCTTCGTAAAGACCGGAACCGAATATTTGCCGTCCCGGCTTGTCACGAGCACCTTCTCAGGACTGCCCATCGCATCAAAGTCCTCAGGAGCGATCCAGCAGACTGCACATTCGAGCATGTAGTCTTCGGTTATCTTGTTGCCGCCCTTGGCAAGCCTGCCCTCATCAATCGTTCCGCCAGTATTTAGTAATGCTTCCATTTCTTGTCACCTCCGAGTCTCACAGTCCCTCATTTGCGTTCTTTGACGCGTACAGCGTGCCTTTTGTCCACGCAATGATTGCGTTATCGCCGCTGAATTTCAGGAACTCGCCCGGGCACGTGACGCCATCGAGCGCAAGATCGCTCTCCGATCCCACCTGCTCAAACCCTGCCAGGAAGTTAGTGATGCTACCGCCGACAACGATTGTACCACCGTTCATCTCAGCCCCAACGCCGCGTACAGCGTCGCCCCGGATGACGATCAGACCGCCGTTTTGCCGGATTCCGCAGAAGTTCTGAACGCTTCCCAGAACCTCGATCTCACCGCCGCTCATGCCGCCGCCAACCTGACTATCAGCATCGCCGTCGATAACGAGTCTGCCGCCGGTCATTCCGTGCCAGCTTCCGCGGTAAGCGCAGCCCGCATGGTCCTTCGCATTGCCGGTTATGTGCAGGAGTCCGCCCTTCATCTCCATTCCTGCCCACGAGTTGGCATCACCAATGACCGTGATCTCCCCGCCGCTCATCTCAGAACCGACGTGCATGCCAGCAGAGCCGTTTATCGTGATCTTGCCTGCGGTCATCTCGTTTCCGATCCGCTTGACCCTTGACACGTCTCCGTTGATGACAATCGAGGTCTCCTCAGGCGTTTTGCCACCATCGCCCTTAACATCAAAGAAATCGGACAATGGGAGTTCTTTCGGACCCTGCCATACGACCAGGTCACCAATCTCACTTGCGCTCTTTCCGGCAAAGGTGTCAGGTATGATCACCTCTGCCTCAACCATGATACCAATCTCGCCTTTCGGTGTAAGTGTTACTTCTGCCATGATCATCCCGCCTCCTCCGCATTCACCTTAATCGGTGTCGGGTTCATGAGATAGTTGTCAGGTGTTGGATAGTGGGCAAAGCCAAGCGTGTAATACTTGAACCACTCCTTAACGTCGGCAAGCATATCCTTCGTACCCGCCTCCTTGACATTCACATCGACGTAGTACGTTCGCTTCTCAGGTATCGCCACAATCTCGCCCCTCCTTGATACGATCTCGCCGTCCTTGACCGTGTACTCCGCCTGCTCGAAGCTCTTTGCCAGATTCTCGTAGTCGCGTGGGTTCAGGCTCTTCGGGTCGATGTTGTAGATCGTGACATCTCCGTCAGCACCAACGCCGAGGCTGCCCTTCCTGTGCGACAGACCAATCGTCCTTGCGGTGTTTGCACGGGTCAGAATCGCGATATCGTAGAGTGACAGTTCCCGATCCACTGCATCAAGATCACTCCTGTCACGCGCCCATGCGTGGCACTCATCAAAAGTCGCATTCCGTGCAGCCCGGGACATGAGCCAGGCCATCACAAGCGGGTACTTCAGGAACGTGCCGCCGTTGGGGTGATCGGTCGTCATGATGGACTTCCATGTGTCTTTCACGAGAAGCAACAGTTCAAGACCCATCGCCCACTGGACACTATGTATCGGGTTACTCTTGAGGTACGTGAACGGAATTATGCCAGAGCCGCATTCCAGCTCAACATCGGTATTCGACCATTTGTTGCCGGTAAGAGCGTACAGGTTGTGTATTGCGGGTCCGTCACCGGTCATGACCGTCGCCTCTCCGAAAGGAACGCAGCCACTGTCCATAACAACGAAATCGGTCTTGTTCACGTAATCGATGACCTCCTTTGTTCCGGACTCAAAGTCGCCCCAGCTGGTTCCGCCGAAGCTGTTGAACTGCGCATGGGTGAGATACACAGACTCCAGTCTCTTGGGATCGACTTTTGTCTCTGCCCACTCGACATCGAGGTTCTGGTTTGGCTTGATCTGGCTTGGAATCTTGAGCGAGTCCCGTGTGATCTCGAAGCATCCTGGCTGACCTAAGTTGTTGCAGTGCAGATGCATCGCCATCGGAAGACCGAGACGCTCATTAATCTCGCACAAGCCCTCTATGACTTCCCGGGGCGTGATCTCGAAGTGGATGTTCGCCTCATCAAGCGATCCGACGTTCTGTCCCCAGCCCCAGTTCTCGACTCCTGCAGGGTTCACGCACTTGATCCCGTAGGTCTTGTGAGCCTTCATCATCCACGCAACGTAAGCTGCCGCCCGGTCCATCTCGCCGTCTCGCAGGTAGCGCATGATAAACCAGTTGTTGCCAAGCACAAGGTAGCCGCCCGTATCGATCATCGGAATCGAGCGCATCTCTTCGTGCGTGTGGCGGGCTTCAAGCGGCGGGACTGCTGCTTCAAAGACCGTGGTGTAACCCATCTGTGAGTACTCGTAGCCCTCCATGTAGACGGATGGCACCGTGTAACCTGAACCTGAGTGAGTAAGAGGAGTCTTCTTCCGGTTCCACTTGTAACTGTCCTCAGGACGCATCATCCGTCCGCCGTTGACCTTCGCTCCTGCAATGTGGGAGTGTGAGTCAACGCCGCCTGGCATAACAGTCATGCCCTTCGCATCGATCACTTTCGCGTCTTTCATCTCCGAATCGGTTAGCTCCCGCACCACTTTTCCGTTCTTGATAAAGACATCCATCATCTCCCCGTCGATCTCGTTTAGTGGGTCAAAGACGTAGCCATTCTTGATTGCGATTGTTCCATTTCCGTTCCCGTTTCCATTACCATTTGCCATGATTCACGCCTCCTTTTTTGTAAGCCATATAGCTTCCACAGGACAGATCATGGCACATGCGCCGCAGCCTCCGCAGAGATCCTGATTCAACACCGTAACAGTGCCGTTCACAATCTCAAGAAGCGGCTTTCCGTCCAGTTCGTTCAAATGTCCTGCGGCAAGATACGGGTCTGATGCCGCGTTTACCGGACAGACTATGACACAGTTTCCGCATCCGAGACACGCATAATCGTCCGTTACCAGAACCGATCTCCGCACCGGTTTCGGGGTTGGCACGCCAAGAAGCTTCTTCTCAAACGGCTTCTTCTTAGCCATTTCAGGCAGGATCGCACTCTTTGTCACGGTTATGGCATCTGTCGGACAGGAGACTGCACATGCACCACAATAGATGCACGCATTCGGGCGCTGGGTGATCTTCTCGACCCTCTCGCCCGGTCCCCAGTCGCGAGTGAAGAGTGCGTCGCATGGACACACATCCACACAGGCAAGACATGTCTGGCAGAGGTCTTCGTCCATCTGCCAAACGCCAGCAAAAGGCTTCTCCACAGTGATTGCGCCGACCGGACAGACCGCCTCGCACCAGCCACAGTGGATGCAACAATCCTGCTCGATTGTAGTCTCCCCGACGATTCCGGTGCTGCTGTCGTTTGCAAGCCGCCGCGTAACCGTGATCGCATCCTGTGGGCAGACCTCCTCGCAGAGACCGCAGTGCATACAGTCGTCGCTAACGGTCGTTGGCTTTATGGCACCGCAGAGATATGTCTCGTCCTTCACAGGCTCGCCAGCCACTCTCATCTCCAGTGCACCGGTCGGGCAGACCTTGGCACACATTGAGCACACGATGCAGGCATCCGGAACACTCTCCAGAAAGTCCTGATCGACAAGACCCCTTGCAACAGCTCCCACCGAGCCGATCACAAGAGCGTCTTTCGTACAAGTCAAGAGGCATGTCCCGCAGCCGATACACTTCTCCGGGATATACACCAGTTGCTTGTCATCTTTCGTCTGAAATATTAATTCGTTCATACATTTCCTCCATAATCACGTATCCGTGCAGGTGCCGCAGAGAACCTCATCTCCATGACAAACAAAGGATTCACCGCACTGTTTACACACTTTTACGCACTTGGCAGGCTTTACAGGAATTGCAATATCAATGATCTCGTGACTGTACACACCGTCCCCGGCCTTCAGGAGTTCAGGGATCACATCTTCGTGAGGGATTTTTTCGGTATTCAGGTACCACGCATGCAGCTTCGGGTATTTTTCTGTCTTGGCATGGTCGAGATATATCCTGACCCCACGCGCAGACGTCACACCCGGGGGAACTTGCAGGTTCACCACAACCGCCATCTTTCCAAAGTCCGTGATTCGCATCCCATTATTTCCGATGGTTGCGCCTGCGAGGATCTGAAAAGCGTCGGGGATGCAGTTGGAGGTCTCGCAGGTCACGTATATGCGTTCTTTATCCCGAAACCCGAGCACATCTTGTGCGATGTTAAACATCTGGATGCCAATAAACGCCCCCGTGGCGAGGTATCCGTGAAACGGGACCACATGTTCTACCTGTAAAAGCAGTTTCGGGTCTTTGATTTGTTTTATGATCTCGTCCATTGTGGGAACTCCCGGGCACGGGTGCCCAGTTGTTTCAATGATAGATGTTTGTTTAACGTAAAATATCAATCATTGTTATTTTACTTAAACTTAACGATGCCATAAGCTACTCCGGATAACTGCTGACAGGTTTCAAAAACGCAACCACTCGGTGTGTTGGTTGGTCTCACGATTGCGATCCTGTACTTTATGGTGAGAAAAATAGGCTCTCTACTATCTTGCGTGAAAGTGTTCCAAAACTTCGTTGGATCGATCATTTGTTCAATCCACACACATT
>QBUV01000078.1:0-743 GCA_013572355.1 Candidatus Methanogaster sp. | reverse complement strand
CACATTAGTTTTGGTGTGTTTTTATCCGGATTTAGTGTTCTTGTGGCTGTATTTATTCATGCCATTCGTGATTTATAAGTCGATAACGCTAAACATGTATAGTCCATCATAGAGATGTGTGCAACGCGAATTATCAAAGAGCCCTAATAAATTCCAGCCAAACCCATTTTCTTTTTTTGTCTTTCTTGAACTGAACCCCCGTAAAATCATCGTCTATGTATTACGCAGCCAAAAATATCGAGCGCTCGCACCGTTTGAAATCACTGACATGCAGCCACGTGGTTCATTCATACACCAATCTCAAGCCCACGCCCACCTCCCTTAGGTCTACAACTCGAGATAACATAATCTTCGAATTCAAGTCAATGCAGTGGGCGGCATGTACAGTTCCCGGTTGTAATTCCTTCATGTACTCATAAGTTCCCTGTAGTTGTTCGTAAGAGGGTGCGAGCAGGTGAAATCCCCCGATTATGTCAACCACTCGATCATCACCGCAGATCTTCTTTGCATACTCAATGATGTTGCAGATTCCTGCATGTGAACAACCCGTAACGATCGTGAGCCCTTTCGGCGATGTATAAACCAGAGCGGAATCGTCGATCACATAATCGTCTTCGTAAGTTCCATCTCGCAGGATTCTCCCAACCGGAGCCACCGCTTCAAAGTCATTCGTTCGTTCGATCTCACCGAGAAAAACCAGATTATCGGTCAGCCACAGGGGTTCCTTGCTCAATCTCATATTG
>QBUV01000097.1:16322-28471 GCA_013572355.1 Candidatus Methanogaster sp. | reverse complement strand
ACTATAGAAATGCGTAAACTAACTGAGTTTGACTAATATTTCTCGATCTTCTTCGAGCATCTGCCGAATGTATTCGATATCTTCTTCTGTCATGGTTACATCTGTGTTCTGAATCTCATTGCTTATAATGTTTTTTTGATCCCGCTCCACCATCGGATGCCGTGCTACAATCTCTGCCGCCGACGATCGTGGTGTGTGCACCGAGTTCAGCCCGCATCATGCGATACTGATCCTGCCCCCATCAGCCCCGCGTCTGTACCTGCCAAACTCAGAGTCGACCAGTTCGCTGCCACAAAACACCGGCCCATCCACGCACGCACGCTCTCCTGACGGGTCGATGCAGCAGGCGCCGCAGATTCCAAGCCCGCACTTGATGTACCGGTGCAGACTGAACTGTGCATTCCCGCGCTGCTGCTCACCGAGCATCGAGAGGAGCGCATACATCATCGGCTCAGGACCGCAGGAGCGGATGCATCGATCAGCCATCCCGCGATCCAGCAGATCGGTGACCCTTCCGTGAAATCCGGAAGAGCCGTCATCGGTTGCGACCACGACATCTCCTGCATCCTCAAACCTGCGCTGGAACAGGAGTTCATCGCGCGTGCGTGCGCCAAGCAGTGTCAACACATCATAACCCATCCCGTGCGCCGCCTCTGCAAGCGGGGCAAGCGGTGCTGCACCGACCCCTCCTGCAACGATCAACACAGGGTTAGTGATGTCAAAACCCCTGCCATAAGGCCCCCTGATGCCAACGGTGTCTCCGGAGGCAAGTTCGAAGATCGCGGAGGTCGCATCCCCCACCCGCTGCACTGTTATCATGTTATGGTCTGATAGCGACATCGGAACCTCGTCAACGCCCCTCACCCAGACCATGATGTACTGCCCCGGCGTGAACTCAAGCGAGAGATCAAAGACGAATGATCTGACCGATGGGGTCTCGTCTATGACATCAATGATCGTTGCGTT
Organism: Candidatus Methanogaster sp.; assembly: GCA_013572355.1. GTDB lineage: Archaea > Halobacteriota > Methanosarcinia > Methanosarcinales > Methanogasteraceae > Methanogaster_A. The sequence continues at coordinate 27,505 of QBUV01000097.1, read as the reverse complement.
GGCTGGTTTCATGGTCGTCACCGGGTTATGGCGCAGTCGCTTTTGTGCATTACAACCTCTCGCGGTTCCACACTTCAAGGTGTCGTGAGTTGGCTATCACGTCTCATATATCCGTAACTCTATGACACTACCGATTTTCCCCGGCAGGTGCACAGATCACAGGATCGAACCCGTAAACTCGTTTGCAGATATGCGTGCCCGGCAGAAACTCGAGCCCATACACAGGTATTCTGTTATTCCTGATACCGTCGTAACATCTATAAGCGATCCGGCGATAACGGTATGCAGGTGATTATATGCTTCAGGTTTATTCGAATGGTGATTTCGTGCCACAGGATCAGGCAGTGACCTCGATCTACGACCACGGCTTTTTATACGGTGACGGCGTCTTCGAAGGCATACGCGCATACAACGGGCGTGTCTTCCGTCTGGATGAGCACATCGACCGCTTATACGATTCGGCGATGGCGATCATGCTGGATATTCCGCTCTCAAAGGATGAGATGAAACAAGCTATCCTCGAAACGCTTCGTGTCAATGGTCTTGTGGACGCGTACATACGACCGATCGTCTCCAGGGGGATCGGCGATCTCGGTCTCGATCCAAGAAAGTGCTTGGTGCCGAATGTGTTCATAATATGCCAGCCATGGGGCGCGATGTACGGCGATCTGTATGACAAAGGGCTTTCAGCAGTCACGGTCACGGTGCGGAGGAATGCGCCGGAATCGCTATCCCCGAATATCAAGTCCCTGAATTATCTCAACAACATCCTTGCGAAGATCGAAGCGAACCACAAAGGCGGCGATGAAGCGATCATCCTCGATGTGCGCGGGAATATCTCGGAAGGATCCGGCGATAACATCTTTATCATAAAAAACGGCACAATCTCGACGCCGCAGGTCATGAACAACCTGCGCGGGATCACGCGCGCAGCAGCTATCGAGATCGCACAGGATATCGGTTATCCTCTGCAAGAGACCGATCTCGGGCTCTTTGACCTGTACACCGCGGACGAGGTCTTTGTGACCGGCACCGCAGCCGAGATTGCGCCGATCACGACGGTCGACGGGCGTCCGGTCGGCGATGGATCGGTCGGGACGATCACAAAAGAGTTGATGCAGAGGTTCGGGGAACTGACACAGACCGAAGGGACGCCGATTTAGACGCGATCGGCTTCTCAGATTACAGTGTTCAACATGTGCACTCGTGAACGCTGGAAGGGCGGTTGCTACATCACCGGGGCCAAATCAGGGAATTTAACCGCGGAGCACGCAGGTACCACGTAGAAGGGCAAAAAAAGATCTGCACCCTCCGCGTGCTGCCAACGGCAAAGCTCCCGCATTCTGCGGTGATTTTTCTTGCCAGAAAACATAGAATCGCAATCAGGGAATCAATCAATACACCTGAGTAGTTACGATTTTTCAATCTCTTTCTGAGCAGGAAACGTTACGTTCACTCCTGCACACTATACGAAAATCCACACTCGGGACAGAAGTACATAATGATCTTTGCCCCTTTCTTGCTTTTCTTGACCGTTGTCTCCATCCATGTGCCGCATACTGTGCATTTGTGATCGTACAACGTGCGATTCCCATGATCTGCCATTAGCGATCACCTTTTGTGGATAGTAGCCCTTTGACCAGCCCGAAACATCCGGTCAGCATCATATCGCCGTGCGGTGCCGCAAACGTGATGTCGTGCCTGCTCTGTTCTGCGATGTACCGGTTCGGTCCCGTAACGATCACCTGCGGCATAGTGTCAGGAACCTCTTCGATGTAGCAGCCATGCCCGCCGCTCTCGAAGATCTCCTCAAACGTCAGCGTCCCGTCTGCAAGTTTATCGATGTATGTATCAAGCGTTCCGAGGTCCAGCTGTCTTGTATGGTGCTCGAATACGCCTGTTACGCGCTCATCCATGAGTATTGCGCAGAGCGTGTGCCCATTCCCGATATTGAGTATGATCTTCGGTTCGGGCGAATCGTTTGCTCTGGATACCGGTGCTGTGTCAGGCACCGCACCGAATATCGCTGCAGGTCCTGTATCTATCAGGACAAGATCGAAATCCGCAAGCGTCTCTGCAACAGCATGCATACGCGTGAGATATCCAGGGATAGTCTCTCTGGCATATACAAACGACTGTAGATCGCCGCCGGCACGTATCAGCCGTTTGAGGTGCTCAAACCGGAAGATCCTGTTGCTTCCTGCGCTCTCGCCGTGATCCTGCACAGCAACCGCAAACGTCCCTGGCATATTCATCCCGAACAGTCCAAGCATCCCGCGGATCGCAGGTATGTCGATATCCTTTGTCTCGATGCGGATCGCGCCGGAATCCACCTCTGCACCATCTGGCGTGACCGCCACGCCCAGACTGCGCACCCGGTCAAGATCGTCGTAAATCGTTTTTGCGGAAGTTTCTGTTGCGTAAACTTGCAAACCCGACCTCAGATGATCTTTTATTGCGCGAACGCACGGACCTCCTCCCATCGTAAACCCGTCCAGGAAGACATCTTTGCGTTGATCTGTTGCATCCCTGATGCGTTCTGCCACGATAACGGTCCGGGACGGAAGCACCATCTTAAAACACTGCTCAACGCTCTTTTCGTCGTCGTAGATCAGTATATCCTGCGTTCCCGCACCAACATCGATCGCAATGCACTGCATAGATCAGTCAAACGATATAGCGCCGTTGTCCATCAGCACTCGAAGATCTTCAAGGCTCATGCGACCCGTCGTCTTTAATTTTTCCACTGCAACCTTACACTCTTCCGCACCCCCGGTCTTTTGCCGATCCTTCAGCGCGTCGATGTGCCCGGAGAGTTCCTCCTGCAGGCGTGTAACCGATGCCTTGTGTGCATCGATCGATTTGCTTATTGGGTCGATGATGTGGTACTCATCCTTCAGCCGCGCATGGTACTGATTCGCCTCCTTGCGAACGGCATCCAGCTCCGCATATATGCTGAGTAACTCGTCGTGGTGTTGCTGCGATTCATCTGCAAGGCTCTGGATGGATTGGTGTATCTCATCGGCGGCATTGCGCAGTTCTTTTACCTGCTTGTACATCGGAACAAGTTCCGTGTGAATCTTGTCCGCGTCTCGGCTCGCGTTCAGACGCTTGCCGAGGTCTTTTAACCGCTCATAAGCACCTATTTCATGTTTCAGCGGGATATCTGCGTGAGTGAACACGTACAATTCATGCGCATAAGCTTTTTCGAGACTTGTGGTGCGCATCTTCGCGATTGCGTTTGATTGGTCGCGTTTGTCCTTCACCTGGTTCAATTGTTCCCACTTCTGGTTTATCTGATCCTGTGCGCCCTTCCTGAGTTCTTTCAGATCAGCAATCTTCCGATTTGCATCATCTCTATCCTTTCTGCAAACATGCGCCTTTTTTACACATTCTTTTACGTGTGCATTCAGTTCATCGCGTTTTTCCCGCAGTTTGGTTACCGTTCCCCGGTGCAATTTAATTTCACCGATGGATTTCCTTATCTCGGTATTTAAAGTATTTAGTTGGCGCTTAAGACCTTCGATATTACTTTTTAACTCCCTTTCAGCCATACTCTTAAGTTCACCGGACGCCTCAGTCATCATCACCATCTCCTGCCGCAATCCCTGCCTGCATATCTCCCTGTTTACCTTCCCAGTAGCTAACCGCACTCTCGTGGCTCTTGATCCGGCTTTGCAGCCAGATATGGCGTCCACGGGTCCCTTTCAACTGTTCAGCATATTCAACAAACGATCCGTGATGCTCCTGGGACTTATCCGCGATGCCAACAAGTTCATTGTGACATCCATCAGCATCTTCGGTCATCTCTTTTATCTGTGTGGCCAACTGTTCGATCTGTTTGCCGGTTTCGTCGGAAGGTTTCACATCATCCACCTCTTCGATCTGTGCAGAGAGTTTTTTGATCTTTTCAACGATCTCGCGCTCTTTCTGGATTCCCATAACCGTCGTCTGAAGTCTCCAGTCCAGTGCTTCGATCTCCTTCTGCAGCTGTGCCATCTCCTGCTCGTTCTTCCGCGTATCCCGGTTGATGTTGATCAGATCGAACATCTCGATCCTGGATTGCTTTATCTGGTGGTACAGCAGTTGCCGCTTCTCCTTTAGTTCGGCAACGCTTTCGTTGATCTCATCCCGCTCCCGCTTCTCCTCGCTGGACGATTCTTTGAGTTTCGATACATTGGAATCGATATCTACGAACTCACCCTTGTAGGTGTCGAGAAATTGCTTATGTTTCGCTATAACTGCATCTACTAACCCCAGTTCATCCCGGATAGTAATATTTTCACTTGGAATCGTTACATCGGATGCTGTTTCGGTAATTTCGTCGTCTTGTACTATATCAAACACGTCCTGTCCCATCTTATGTCTAAGGTGCCTGTGGCGAAGCCGGCATCGTCACCGTCTGTGCATGTGGCACGCCATCGATTACAATGATATTGTCTTCTGTTATATAACCATGTTCGATTGCATGCGCGATAGACCGCTTGCCAACAATATTTACGATTCCCGCATCTTCAAGCGCATTTCTGACATCGGACAAGGGTACTATCTCGCCTTTGTAGAAGAACTCAGAGACCTCCAGCGTCAGCTTACCGTCGCTGAATGTCTGCCCGATCAACTCTTGATCACATATTGCGACCAGCAGAGTTCCACCGGATACGTGAGTCTTGAGGTACGTGATAATCTTCCCTCCGATGCGAATTAAACGCAGGCAATCGATTGCTTCTGTGTTTCCACGTCATGATATAAATACCTATGTCGTCAGCCGGGATGTCACCTTATATGGCGTGCTCACTTCAAGGTCACAGAACCCATGGTCCCGTCTACTTCCACAAGGTCGCCGTCATGAAAGACCGTGAACGGATCCTTCTTGAGACGGTCCACGAGCGGAATATCGGATATGATCGCGCCAACGGCAACGATCGTCTCGGATGCGAGGTTGATCATGGCGCACGGAGCTACACCGTTCTTCTTGAGGCTGTAGATTATGTACGACCCAACAGTCGATCCTTTTCCGTGGGGGAATAGGAAAACACGGTTTGCGATCGAAACGCCATTTTTTGGATGGTTCTGCTCTATGATCTCCCCTGTATTCGGATCGATTCCACCAAGAAATGATATCGGCGTATCAGAGATCAGAATCTCGCCGGAAGCCACCCCTTTCGATACTGGATGACCCGCAATCATCGTGCTCATACTATTGCTCATGCTCATAAACACTCCTCGATCAGACGCTTTGCCCATCCCAGTTTTTTCTTTTTAACATCATTTACATCCGGATCGTCGTAATCGAATCCGAAGAGCATTACACTTGCAGCACCAGATGCTTTTGCGAGGAAGACGCACCGATCCCCGTCAGAGAATCCGCCAAAGTTGTGGATATCGTCAAACGGCTCTGACTGTGTCGTGCCAAGCACCCGCCCTCCGAGCAGCGGCACAACCGACCGGACCGCGGGGATGTTGTCGCCGTGTGCATGAACCACCACGAAGGACCCTTTTTCGCTTGCAGAGATGATGTCCTCGATCGTTCCGTCCAGGTCGGTCACGATCACATCCGGAATTATCCGGTTCGCCATCAGGACGGTCGTTGCGCCATCTGCCGCGATGACGATCTGATCAGGCATGATCGAATTGATCTCTGACGCAAGCGATGGCGCATTCCCGCACACCGCGACGTCCCGTCCCGATATGATGCTGCGAAGATTCGCAGGTGTGCCTGCAAGTGCGCCTGCCCTTCCGTGCAGCAGGTCTGCGAGGATGCGTGCGCTTGCAACGTCCTCGGACCGGTTAAAGTCGAAGTCTGCAAGGATTTCTGTGTAGAGTGGCTCCCATTCGCTAAACTCCATGAATGCATGGATCGCTGTCGCTGCGGTTAAGTTTTTCTACGATTGAACCGGTTTGGTATCATGGTCTTTAAGAAGCGAACCCGTGTCGATCTTGCAAAGAAGACACTCCTCGAGCATATCACCCCTATCGAGCGGCGAGAACGCATCCCAATAAAAGACGCTGTGTGCAGGGTCCTCGCAGAGGAGATCGTATCCGCAATCGACGTCCCGGATCACAGGCGTGCCGCGATGGACGGGTACGCGGTCCGTGCGGAAGAGACGACCGGTGCCTCGCCGGCAAATCCTGTGCTGCTTCGGGAGGGGGCAGATTGCATCCGTGTGCACACGGGATCGCCGGTGCCTGATGGGATGGACGCGGTGGTCATGATCGAGGACACCATACCGGCAGAGGGTGGTGGGATGGTCGAGATCCGTTCTGCGGTGCACCCGAACAAGCACGTCAGCATGACCGGAGAAGACGTCTGCCATGGCGATGCGGTCTTTGAGTGCGGGCATCACCTCCGCGGATGCGACATCGCAATGCTCGGCATGATCGGCGTACGGCATGTGCAGGCGTATGCCCGCCCGAGGGTTGCGATCATCCCGACAGGATCGGAACTCGTCCCGATGCAGAGCGAACCGGAAATCGAGACTGGCAAGATTCGGGAGACGAACGGGATTATGGTCGGTCTTTATGTCGAAAAATGGGGTGGCATTCCGGTTTACAAAGATATCGTCATCGACGATCCCGATCTGATCGAGAAGGAGATTCTCGCGTCCACAGACTGCGATGCGATCATCCTCTGCGGCGGCACCTCGGTCGGGGCGCGGGACTACGTGCCGGGCGCGATCGAATCACTCGGACGCCTGCTGGTGCACGGCGTCGGTCTGAGCCCGGGAAAGCCTGCTGCGCTCGGTATGATCGGCACGATCGGCAAGACCGGGAGTGAGACTGGGGCGATCCCTGTACTATCGCTGCCTGGATACCCGGTTGCATGTCTGATCGCCCTACTTGAGTTCGGGCGTCCCGCGATCTCGAAACTGGCGCGAATTCTCCTGATGCCTGATCGCCTGATGCGCGTACGTCTCGGCGCAAAGATCGCATCGAAGATCGGATATCTCACCTACACAAGGGTGTATGTCACTGGTGGCGCGGCGCATCCGGTCATGACGTCAGGAGCAGGCATCTTAAGTTCGGTAACAGGGTCGAACGGATTTGTTGTAATCAGGGAGGAATTAGAAGGGCTCGATGAAGGCGACGAGGTCGATGTTGTCTGGATCGAGTGATCCACCATCTACCCGTATCGTTAAGAAGGCTCGACGATGGCAACGATCTCCTCGATGGTTTTTTCAAGTTCTGCCAGCACCATGCCAAGATTCGAGTCTGGTTCGGTCATTGCTGCCAGCAGCATCTTCTTGCCCGCGCCCATCACGATCAGACGTCCTTGCAGCGACTCCACGATCATGCGGTCAGGCACCCCCTGATCCAACCCCTCTGATGTGATCTCCGCGGCTCCAAGCATCGTTGCTGCCATGGCAGCGAACGTTTTCGCATCAGTTGGCGCATTCGCTGCGATCAGTACCCCATTCCGACTCACTATCGCGCTTACCTCGATTGCGGTCTTATTATGCAGGTCTGACAGTGTTTTCTCGAGTGCGTCCATTGTGGTCATGCGACAGCTCTCCTGAATGATCCATCCGTCTATCCAAACTTTGTTTTGGGATTATTAAACTTTCGATACGGCAAACGTGTGTGCAGTTCTTAAACACGAATGGAACGAATGACGCGAATGACACGAATATGGCAGTGATTTCCCCATATATTCGTGAGATTCGTTTATTTGTGTCATTCGTGACTGTGAGCGTAGCGAGCAGCGCCGCAGGCATAAAATCATTCCGCACGAACAATGCCGTCCGCTAAAACGGTGTTCTGAAATTTTAGAATTCCAAATTGCGCTTACGGCGTGGTATAACTTTGCAGCCACAAGCGAACCAAAGAATTTATATCACCAACTCCCCTTATATGGAATCGCAGCCCGATGATGTAGCGGTCAATCATCTGGGACTCTGGATCCCAGCACCTCGGTTCGAATCCGAGTCGGGCTATTTTATGGAAATTGATGAGACGAGAGAACTGATAGAGAAATATGCGCTCCAGAATGCCGTGAAGTATGGAAAAACCCCGCAAGCAGGCGCGGTACTTGGCAAAGTTCTCGGAGAGCATCCCGATCTGCGAAAGGATGCGAAAGAGGTGGCTTCTCTCGTAGGTGAAGTTTTATCCGGATTAGCAGGCGATCCTGAGTCATGGGAGCAGAGACTCGGGGAAATCGCGCCCGATCTCATCGAGGAGATCCACGAGCGCAAGCAGCCGAGCACCGGTCTCCCCGATCTCGAGGTCGATGGCGGCAGGGCAGTGCTCCGGTTTGCGCCGAACCCGAACGGACCTGCCACCATCGGGAGCGTGCGCGGAATCGTTGTGAACTCCGAGTATGCACAGAGGTATCACGGCGAGTTCATAATCAGGTTCGATGACACCGACCCGAGGACGAAGGCGCCGATGCTCGACGCTTATACATGGTACCTTGATGATTGCGAGTATCTTGGCACGGTTCCTGACCGGGTGGTGTACGCAAGTGATCACCTTTTGGAATACTACAAATACGCAAAAAAACTTATTCTCATGGGCAAAGCTTACGTCTGCACCTGTCCGAGGGATGAATTCAAGCGATACAAGGATGCTTGCGAGCCATGCCCCCACAGGGACGCTGACGTTGCCGCGAATCTTAAACACTGGGAGCAGATGCTCGATGGCGGATACCCCGAGGGTGGCGCGGTGCTGCGCATCAAGACTGATATCAAGCACAAGGATCCTGCGATGCGCGACTGGGCAGCATTCAGGATTGTTCTGACCCCGCACCCCCGCACCGAGATCGGTGACCGGTTCAGGGTGTGGCCCCTGCTCGATTTCGAATCCGCGATCGAGGATCACGTTCTCGGGATCACCCACATCATACGCGGCAAGGACCTGATGGACAGCGAGCAGAGGCAGCGCTACGTCTACGAGTATCTGGGCTGGCAGTACCCGAAGACCATGCACTGGGGCAGGATGAAGATCCACGAATTCGGAAGATTCAGCACGAGCGCAATTTCAGAGGCGATTGCAGACGGGACCTATACTGGCTGGGACGATCCGCGTGTTCCAACGCTCCGGGCGCTTCGAAGACGCGGCATCACCGCAGTTGCGATCCGAAGGTTCATGATCGATCTCGGCATCGCTGAGACTGATATCAGTTTAAGTCTCGACAATCTCTACGCCATCAACCGCAAAATCGTTGATCCGGCAGCGAACCGGTATTTCTTTGTCTGGGAACCTGTGAGGATGGCGATTCTGGACGCTCCCGAGATGGTAGCAACACCGAAATGCCATCCCGAGCGGGACGATCTTCGAAAGATTCCTGCCAGTTCCACCCTATCTGTTTGCAGAACAGACATCGAGGGTCTCGAAGAAGGCGATAAACTACGGCTCAAGAACCTGTACGATATCGAGATCGCAAGCACCGAACCGCTGGTGGCACGATGCATCGGCGGCACCCACGAGGCGTGGTGCGCGACCTGCGAGAAGCCGCGCTACCAGATCATCCAATGGGTGCCGGATGAACACGTACCGGTGGTGGTGCGTGCGCCTGACCGGACATACAAGGGCGTTGGCGAGACCGGAATCGTTGATGAAGTGGGAAATGTCGTTCAATTCGAGCGGTTCGGATTCGTGCGCATCGATAGCGTTGAGGCAGGACGAGTTGTTGCGTATTTTGCGCATCGGTAGCTGTAGCCAATCTTATTGTCCGCGAAGATGAGGAGTCATCACAACAACCCTATTCGGATTGATCTGGTTATTCCGTGACTCCTCCTGCGCGACGTTGGACTCATTTTGGGGGCGGGAGGCTGGTAAAAACTTATAAAGTACCGCTGTTTACGTAAGAAGTACAATCTCTCTGGCGTGTTATCCCTCAAAAAGCAAGGAATGATAGAATGAAGACTCCAAAATACTTTACAAAAATTGATCAAATACACGAACTTGACGATGAAGAGCGAGTTGCACTTAAAAATGTCACCGAAAAATTTGCTTTCCGTGCAAACGAGTATTATCTGTCATTGATAGACTGGAACGATTCCAAAGATCCGATAAGACGCATTATAATACCAAACGTGGGCGAACTCGATGAATGGGGGCAGTTGGATGCTTCCAATGAAAGCGCATACACCATGGTTCACGGTCTGCAGCATAAATACGGATCCACCGCGGTTCTTCTCGTCACCGATACATGCGCGGGCTATTGCAGGTTCTGTTTCAGGAAACGGCTTTTCATAGATGGTTTTGATGAGGCTACCCGTGACGTGACCGAGGGGATCCGGTACATCCGTGAGCACGAGGAACTGACAAACATCCTCGTCACTGGCGGCGATCCGCTGATGTTGTCCACAAGACGGCTGGAAGAACTGGTAAGACAACTTCAAGAGATCGAGCATGTCCATGTTATCCGTATCGGCACCAAGATGCTGGCGTTTAACCCATACAGGATTCTTGAGGACCCGTCACTGCCAGAGCTGATAGAGAGGTACAGCACCGCTGAAAAGAAGATCTACATAATGACGCAGTTCAACCATCCAAGAGAACTGACCGACGTGTCTACCGAGGCGGTTCACACCCTCATCAAGGCAGGCGCCATCATCGCCAACCAGACCCCGATGATACGCGGGGTCAACGACGATCCCGAAACCTTATCCACGCTGTTTAAGAAACTGTCGTTCATCGGCGCGATCCCGTACTATGTCTTTCAGTGCCGTCCGACATCAGGCAACAGGACATTTGCCATTCCGGTTGAGGAGGCGTACCAGATCTTCCAGCGATCACTTAAGGGCTGTTCAGGTCTTGCCAAGCGCGCCAGACTGATCATGTCACATTCGACCGGAAAGATCGAGATCGCGGGAATGACCGATGAACACATCTTTTTCAGGTATCACCAATCGCCTGATCTGGAGCAGGTCGGGAGTTTCATGGTCTTCAAGCGCAATCCGGACGCCTACTGGTTCGATGATTACCACGAGCTGGTTGCGGAACATCCCATTCAGGATCGGCACTGACTGCATCCAAAATTTTACGTACATGCCCGGGTAACTGGTGGCAGGAACCACAAGATTACACGGTCTGCGAAGCAGCGGCGCAGCCATCTCCACAAGATTTCTGTGTTAATCTTGTGTAATCTCGTGGTTTTATATGCGGATATCCACACAATACTCGAGTAAGTACGATCAAGTCATGTTCATCCGAAACTCCCGATTCCGCCACCCCTGATGATG
>QBUV01000097.1:0-16312 GCA_013572355.1 Candidatus Methanogaster sp. | reverse complement strand
TATCCGCACAATACTCGAGTAAGTACAATTTTTACCGCAGAGAACTCGGAGGATCGGATCAGTCTTAAAACTCTGTGCCCTCTCTCGTTCTCAGCGGTGATAAAACACCCGGATTTTTAGACATTGCCGATTCCACCAATCTAACCGTGCCTGTGTTGCCGGGTTGGTGTCTCATTTTCAACTGAATCAGAAGGGATCAAAAAAGTCCCAAACCTTAATTACGACTGGCAGCAAATCATTAAAACGATGGCAATATCATGCGATCTTATCAGATTCAGGAGCAGGGGCTGGATCTGCGTTGAAGGGTCCCGGACATGCCTCACCGACATCGAGCACGGGTTTTACGGGATCAGAAAGGCGGTCGAACAACTGATCGGTCCCGTAACAGGCACGGTCTACTACAATGCCGCAATTAAGGGCGGCATCGCGTATGTCGGCGGCGCAGTGAAGTCCGGCAGCATCACCCGATCGGACCGGGGTTTTGGAGATTGCGTGGATGCTTATGCACAGCTTGGTTTCGGGGATTTTATTGTCAGTGAGATCGATTACGGGTCTGCGAGAGCCACAGTCACGTGCAGGGATGCATTCGAGGGGTGGGCATGGAAGCGGCATGGCGACGTGTCAAAGGCGTGTTATTACTCCTGCGGAATCCTTGCCGGGTTCATGAGGGCACTTACGGAAAGAGAGGATATAGGGTGCGTTGAGACCGAATGCATCGCGGAAGGTGCGGACGCTTGTGTATTCGTGATTGCGCCAGAGGACGAACTGGTCAGAGAGGGGCTGATGGTGTGACCGGAAAGTCTGAGATCGGAGCATGTGGGCTGGCATGTTATGCCTGTCTGTCGAAGGAGTCTGGCGTGTGTCCGGGGTGTGAGAGATCACAGCCACTGTTGATAGAGAGAGTCGGGTACGAATGCCCGATCTACGAATGTGCCAGAAGACGGGGTGTGGCAAACTGCTTGCGATGTAGCGTACGGTCATGTGATCTCCGGAAAGGCTTGTCGAAGGGCTACTGCCCTGCATACACCTGTATTGTGGTCGCAGATGTTTGCGTATGATCGGCAAAAGCTTATGTATCTGTCAGTTCAACCACGAATCAGATACAAGGAGAATTCGATGGATAACAAGATCGAGTATCTGCACCGCACATTCATGGGCCTGGGAGCCGCGATCGGAGAACTATTCGGAAAATCGAGTCAGGAACAGACCAATCTCTTCGCGTCATACATCGGCACCCAGATCGGCAAACTACTCCTTGAGAAGGGCATTGTTACAAAGGACACCCCGGTAAATGAGTTGATCAGGATAATAGCAGATGAACTCGAGTTCGGAGGCGAGTACGAGATCGTCGAGGACGATGGTATGGTCACGCTTGCGATCAAGAAATGCAACGTCTGTCCGGAGAAGGTCGGGGGACCTGCATTCGAGACCACGGTCTGCCCGGTACCCGGAATCGTCAGGGGCGTCATCGATGTTGTGAAGGGCACCAGCGGAGAAGGTTATGCAAAATTAAAGCCGGGAGATGAGTGCAAGATATCCGAGTGTGAGATGACCGCGGAGGTGGAATCATGACCGAAGAATGGCGTAAAGAGAAGGTGGATTATGTCGTTTACAACGCGATCTCTTATGCATTCGAGCGGGCTTTGAAGGAGACGCTCGGAGAAGGGGCATCGATCCTGCAGACCACGATGGTTCCGCTCGTCGGCGTCGATCTGATCACTGCTACCGAAAAAGATATTGGAATCGAGTTTAAACCCGGAAAACCAATTCCGGAGTTCATGGGTGATCTTGCAAGGATGCTTGTCGGACTCGAGGTTGCGGATGAGATCCACTGTATTCCGGATACCGATGGAAAGAAAGTTCGATGCCGCGTAAAAAACTGCATCAACACACTCGCGCTCAAATATCTGCGCGAGAAGGGAATTACTTCGTGCGTTCTCTGCCCTCCTGGATTTTATGCAGCGTCGGCAGCCAGAAAGGTCTTTGGCGAGGAATTCCAGATACGAATAACCAACGAAACAGCAGAACTCGGGGACTGCGTGGTGACCTTTGAGTTGATTGAGTGATGGGTGATGAGTGATGAGTGATAATCGAGTAGGTGAGCAAAATGCCTGAGACTAAGAAGGATAAACTGGACACGGTCCTTGCCAGATTCGGGGAAGTCGGACAGATCAAGGCGGTTGGCATCGTCTCCAAGGAGGGATTACTGATCACGGCTCGCATGCCGCCTGAGATGAACGAGCGGATCGTTGCCGCGCTCTGCTCCACGATCATGGCGAGTGCCGAGACTGCAAGTACCCAGATGGGGACTGGCACTGTGAGCGATATCCACGTAAAGACTGAGCAGGGAACGATACTGCTCCAGCCAGCCGGCGAGAAGGCGATTCTAATCGCGCTGGCAGACTCCGGCGCGCAACTCGGACTGATCATGATGGAGATCGAGACGAGGGCAAAACAAGTGCAGGAGATCCTCGAAGAGGTCTAAACATGGCGGCAGAGACCGAGGGCAGACGCAGGACATACATCCCGATGCTTGATGAGATGCTCGGCGGCGGAATGCCTGCCGGCACATCGATGCTGTTTACCGCGATGCCGGGCGTCGCATCCGAGGTCTTCGGATGCCAGATCATCGCGGAGCGCATGAGAAACGATGGGGACATCAGTTTCATATACACGAACACGAGAACACCGGTCGAGATCGAGCATGTATTCCACAGGTACGGCTGGGATCTGCGGTCATCTCTCGACTCGGGTCAGACATTCTTTGTCGATTCCATCTCCCCGATGATGGGAATGCCAGCGATCGGCAAGTACATGATCGATGATTTTAAAGATAGCGAGAAGGTGGTGGCAGAAGCGATCGCTGATATCGCTGGGGGAACGGCTGTTATCGAGGATGTTTCAACGCTTCTCGATTCCATCGGTGTTGACCAGACCTTCGATATGATCGAAGGGTTAAACGAGGTGGCACGATCAAACGATGTGAACATGATCTACCTCTTCACGAGATGGAACTACGAAAAAGTGATGCTTGGAAGATTGTCCAGAATCGTTGACTGCGAGGTCAAACTCTTCAGCGTTGAGGAGAAGGTGGTCTACCGGCAGGTATTTGCAGTCACGAAATCGAACTGGATCGAGGCATCAGGCACGAAGATCTTCTTCGAGGTTCTGGAGCCGGGTGGTGTCCGTGTCTTCATCCCGAAGCTGCTGGTGACCGGACCGTATAACGCGGGAAAGACGACATTTACACATGCGATCGCTCCGGATACCGTTTCAGTGGAGCGACAGACCTTTGAACTATTCCCAACGACCGTCGGGCTTGATATCGGGCATCTCGACTACAAGGGGTTCTCTGCCGACGTATTCGGAACACCGGGTCAGGAGCGGTTCGATCTACTGCTTGAACCGCTTGGACGGGAGGCGATCGGCACCTTCATCGTGATCGACTCGACGAAGCCAGAGACGTTTGTGCGGGCGAAAGAGATGATCAGGATGTGCCGCACAGAGGCGATACCAAAGGTGATCGTCGCCAACAAGCAGGACCTCCCGAATGCCTTGTCGCCTGATGAGATTAAGAAGAAGATGGCTCTCTGGGAAAGCGTGCATATCGTTCCGGTCTCGGCAACAGATGGAAAGGGACTTAGTGAGGCTCTGGATACTCTTTTCAGACTAATATATGATATATGATTCCAAAAATAGCGTCCGGGATCGCTGGACTTGATGAACTGACCGGCGGACTGCCAGAGAATACGATGACTCTCGTCTATGGTCCGCCAAAGACTGGAAAGTCCATATTCTGCTACCAGTTCCTGCGTCAGGCGGTAGCAGATGGCGAGTTATGCTCGTATCTGATGACTGACTATACCCAGTCCCAGCTCGAACAGCAGATGATGGCTTTTGACTGGTTCATCAGTGATTATATCCGGAATAAGAAGTTGTATGTGATCGATACGGCATCAGGTTCGGTTGGCGCTATGCAGAAGGAGACCAAGAACATGGTGATATCCTCGCCCCAGAATCCGACCGACATCGCAAGCAAGGTCATCCAGCAGTTGCAGGATATCTACCAGCAGACGCGGCAGTTCAGGTCGATCCTGGACTCATCGACCACGCTGTTTGCGTTTAACTCGCCGATTCTTGTCATCAGGGTGCTCAAGTCCTACATCATGCGGATCAAGATGGCAGGCGGAACCGGTGTCATCACATACACGGAGGGTACAGCAGATACCGAGATCGAGACGATGCTGAAAGCGAGTGTGGATAACATCATCCACCTCGATTCCGAGACGATCACCATCGAGGCGATGGCTGGACTCAGGCAGGTGAACGCGAGTTACCAGATCACCGACAATGGGATCGTGGTTGGGTAGGTCTTTGCAGGCGAAGTGTGGGGGTACTGCCTGAAAATCAGGGCGTTTTTCGCCGATTTACTCGATTGACGTGGCATTCGTGACTATGAGCATGCGAGCGAAGCCGTTGGCATAAAATCAGCATCAAGAGTCTCAAACCCAGAACGATTCACCAAGTAGAATCGTGACCGGCAGCCCTGATGTCTTTGCAAGCGTCCATGCACCCGGAATTACCCGGCCAACCTCAGAAGGCGTGGGCGAGTACCATGGTATTCCAAGATTATCGAGCAGTCCGGGCGTTAACTGCCCCATCGGCACCTGCGCTGATATCTGCTCGCCGAGATCGCCCCTGTGGCTGAGGACCATGAGCAAAGGCATCCTGTAGAGCAGACTTAGCGATGCGAGCGCATTGATGCTGTTTCCGAGACCCGAGTTCTGCATAACGATCGCAGGGTTCGCGCCTCCAAGGTATGCGCCAGCGCATATCCCGACCCCCTCTTCTTCTCTTGTTACCGGAATATGCACAATCTCCGGATCGGATTCGAGCAGATCGAGCAAACCTCCTAAATTGACGCATGGAACGCTCGTCACGAAATCGATCCCTGCCTTTTTAAGGGCACGGTAAGCTTTCATTGAACTCATCTTCCCCATTCACGACCGGATTTCTACCATCTCGCACGCAACCTTGATCAACCTGAGCCATGTGTTCAGTGCGGCACGCAGCGCAGTGATATCCTCGGCATCCACGATGAGATGCAACATTCCGCCATCCACTGACAGCGCTGCCCGGCTCCTCGGAAACGCTTCCATGGTCTCTGGCAGCAGCGCATGGTATATCGTGGACGTGCCCTCGCCAAAATCGAAACTGAACTCTGCTCTGTCCATTCTCCTTATTTTTTTTAAAAAAAATTACTCGGCAGGAACCCGCTTGATCCGCACAGGCCGTTCCTTCACAAGGATGCGGTGCCCGCAGTAGGGGCACCTGACACCGCGGTATCCATAGTCGATCTCAACAGGCTGCTTGCAGTTGACGCACCGGTAGCCCATCAGACCTCCATCGCCGCATCTCGCGCTTTCTGCGCGATAGCACGCTTCACAGACCGCGAAACGGTCTTCCCGATCGACGTGCTCGGAAGATATGTGCCACCTGCGAATGTGTGCCCGCATTTTCTGCACTTCCAGATTCCGGTGCCGATGCGGCGCACAGACGAAAACCCGCACTGGGTGCATTTATGCTTCTCATGCATCTTCTCTTCGATATCAGCGACACGCTTTCTGAGATTCCTGCCATACCGCACACCGAATCGGCCTGCGGACCTCGTTTTCCATCCTTTAGTATGCTTCACCATTTAGTTATACCTCTAAGAATTTTTCCCGTATCTTGGCTGCCGCAGTCCCTGCCATATCGACCACTCTCATGGCCTGATCGATGGTGAGCGGCTCTATGCCACTCTTCTGCATCCCGGAGATGCTGCCATCAGAGTTGGTGATGACTGTGTACACGGTTCCTGCCAGCTTCCCTTCATCAAGCGATGGATCGAGAAGCAGTTCTCCGCCAAACTCAATTGCAGTGACCGCAACAGGAATATCTCTCACCGGAAGCGGTGAATCCTCGCCTAGACCGTATCTTTCAGCGGGCAGTGTTGTGCTGAGCAGTGCTGCGATGCTGCCAATGGATGCCGCATCGATGATGTTGCCGCCGTTATTCAGCACGTGGATGTCGATAAATATGATCCAGACCTTCTCGCCTTTGACCATGCAGAGTTTTTCGAGATCGATCGCTTTTGACTCCCTGATACCGCGATCCACAACTCTTGCAATCTCTATCGCACCCTCTCTCGGAGGACCTGCCTCGTATTCGGGAGATGCCATCGGGATCAGTTCGGTATTGGTGATGATCACACCTACATCCGGCGTGTCCGGAAACGGCTCACCCGGCTGGATCTTTACGCCGACTAAGATCTGCGTATCCCCGAGCGTCACAAGAGCAGAACCCTCTGCCATCCCTGCGACATTGGTCTCGATGGATATGTCCCTAAATTCGTCGAATGCACGTCCATCATCCCGCTCACCCTTGAGTACCAGGTTATAGAGGTAATCACGGTGGATCTCTGCCATCACATCATCACTCATCTGCATCACCTTCCGGCCGGGGTATGGCGTCTTCACCATTCTCGGCATATTCCTTGTTGTACTTCTCTATAAGTGCCTGACGCTGTAACTTGTATACCTTATCGCATCCGATTTTAGCCAGTTTGAGCGCCTCGTAAAACTCATCTCTTGTCAGGTTTCCGTCCATCTGAAGATGCGTGATCTTCCCGCCGGCAGTCATGGCGATCGGCACATCCGCCTCTCCGAAGTTATCCTCATCTTTCATCAGATCGAGCACGATCTCGCCGTCGACCTTCCCGACAGCACATGCACTGACAAGGCCTCTCATCGGGATACCTGCATCCGCAAGCGCCAGTGATGCCGCATTGATGCCCGCGGTTCTGGTGCCGGCATCCGCCTGCAACACCTCTATGAATATATCGATTGCGGTCTTTGGGAAAAACTTTGTGAATACTACGTGTTCGAATGCGTCCCTGCCCACCTTCGAGATCTCTATACTTCTTCTGCTATGACCCGGTCTTATCCGATCATCCACTGAGAATGCAGCCATGTTGTACCTGTACTGCACGACCGCTTTGGTCATATTCTGCCTGTGCCTCGGATGGAGCTCTCTTGGACCATACACCGCAGCCATGATCTTATTACGTCCCCATTCAAGGTAGCAGGACCCATCAGCCCGACCAAGCGGACTGAGTTCGATTTTGATCTGTCGCAGCTCGTCAACCCTCCGTCCATCGAGCCGCTTTCCATCTACAATAAAATGTTCTGGTTTTTCACTCATTATTACTCCTCATCATTTCGACTTTCATGCACTTTGCCATACCTCGTCTTCTCTTTTGCTTTTAAGAATGCCTGCACACGCTCGGTCAGTCCCAGTGTGTGTGCATTGTCTTCGATATATCTGACCGTCTGGATTGCCAGATCGATGCAATCATCGCTTCCGTTGATCCATATCCGCCCGTTCTGCCCGACAAACATGTTACATCCTATCTCGCTCTTCAGCAGCCGGATCATCGATCCGTTACGACCGATCACACGCGGCATCTTTGTCGGATTGATCGTAACGATGCGCCCATTGGAAAGAACCCTGAGTTCCTTCTCCCGAAGCGTAAGTTCTACTTTCATGCCGGCATCCACAGACGCGACCATCGTTAATATGCAGTCCCCGACTTTGAGATACTTGCTCATGTTTTCGGAATCAATCCGTCGCGGATACTGGGATATGTGCAACAATCCCTCGTACGGCGAGTTGATGTCAACGATCCAGTTTGAATATACAACCTCTGTGATAATCCCTATCACCCGGTCGGTGGCATGTGGAATGTACTTGCCTGCGAGCGGGATCACACTGATATACCGTTCTCCTGTATTCAAGAGTCCGTAGACCGAGGCACGCACCTCGCTACCATGCACGTACGTGCCGCTGCCCGACATCTTTATGTTGTCAGACACCACGTCCCCTGGAATCACAATATTTCTTTCCATGTCATTACCTAATCTATTTCAAAAGTTTGGTTTCCGCGCTTCCCTTCGAGAGGCGGTTCACAAGACCGTAAAAATCAAGTTGGATGCCTGCGGGAATCTTGATAACACCGATCCACGACCCGTCAGCCTGCCACTCGTCTTTTACCAGTTCGCCAAACCCTACGACATCTCCGTACGACTTTGCAGCGTAATCTGCCGGAATCCTGACAACGACCTCAACGGTATCAAACCTGATCGGGATGATCGGACGTATCGCATCCATCGTCTTGTTGACCAGTTCATCGATGCCCTTCATCGGATCTATATGGATACCAGCCTCCTCCATCGCCTTCTCAATCCTCGAAACCGGGTGCGGTGCCTTCGTCTGCGGATTAAACGCACCCTGTGCAATGATGCTTACAACCTGCCTGCGCTTGTCCTCGATGATCTGCTTCCGTTGCTCCTTTGTGAGGTGCAGTTCTCCATGCTTCACGATATGCTCGGCGATCACAAAGATGTCGGTCGTCTCGAATGTCCCTTCCACGCTCTCCTTACTCGGGTGATCGCCGCGGCTTGCATTCTCAAAGACATCCTCAACAGCAAGCATGGCAGCTATATCCACATCCTCGCCCTTGCGAAGCGACAGTGCAAGTTCGGGATCGACCATCACCTCAAAGTGCTTGTCGCCACGTTTCAACCGTGCCGTTATCGCGTTATCAAGCGTAACCATGGCTACTCACTGTCATCCCCACTATCGCTCTCGTCCTTCGCTTCGGCATCCTTAAACTCCTCAACGACCTCATCGACATATCCGGAAAGCTCATCCTCTTCGAGTTTCTTGAACTGCCGGTCCGTGAGCTCTACAAGCCCAACCTCGATCGTGCTCACATCGAACGTGGTATCCGAGACCTGGTACAGTGCCTTGAGCCCAAGGTGGATTGCGCCCTTTATATCAAGGTCGTCCGTATACTCGCGCTCGAAGATCTCCATAACCTTCGATCTGCCAGCACCTATGGCAGTCGCCTTGTATTCGAGCAGCGCACCGCTTGGATCGGTCTCGAATAACCTTGCACGGTGATCATCCACGCCCGCAATCAAAAGAGCGGTTCCGTAAGGGCGCACACCGCCAAACTGGGTGTACGTCTGCTTGTGGTCGCAGATTTTCTTTGCAAGGACCTCTATCCCGATCGGCTCGTCATAGTACACCCTGTTAACCTGCGACTCGACGCGCGCACGGTCGATCAGCGCCCGCGCATCCGCAACTAGTCCTGATGTCGCTGCACCGATATGCTGATCGATCTGGAAAATCTTTTCGATCGATTCAGACACCAGTAAATGGCTCGCAATCCGCTTATCAACCAGCAGCACAACACCGTCATCTGTTTTAATACCTATCGCAGTTGTGCCCCGCTTTACTGCCTCCCTAGCATATTCTACCTGAAAAAGTCTCCCGTCCGGGCTAAATACGGTTATTGCACGATCATACCCCATCTGGGGTGCCATTTGCATTATTAATCATCTCCTTTCTTTACGTTTACTACGTGATGAATTATGTGTGTGCGTATAAAAGGTTTTTCTGGCATAAGGGTGGTAACAACGTATGGCGGGGATTGGTCTTTTGAACTTGTTATCCTCTGAAGGGTTCGCCCCATATCCGATAACTACGACCCATTTCGAAGTTTAAGCAAAGTATATATCCGATTATCCTGCAATAATATCCAATTAACGTCCGATCCACGAGGCGACCGACCATGAAACGAACCACACTCTTCCACATCTTCCATATCCTGCTCTGCATCGCAGTGCTCGCCGCATCCGGCTGTATCGAGACCGACCATAAGCAACCAGACTCGTCCGCACCAATAGAGATCATACCGTGTGGCGAAGGCGTAACCGGCGAGGATGCCGATTACCTGATCCTTGCGCCAAAGACGCTCTTTGTCGGGAGCGAGAGTTCGATCAGCATGTCTGCGTTTGGGGATGCGCACGAGCCAGTGGAGCGGTGTGTTACATACACGCTCTCGGACAGCGAGAACACAAAAACTCCTCTCGTCCGCGCATCGACAGGCAAGTCCGGGCACTCGGTCGCAAGATTCGAGACTCCACAGGTCGAAGAGGGCACATACTCCCTGATTGCAGAGCCGGTCGGGACCGACCAGGAATATATTGCAACGGTACGCATCTCAAAGAGCAATCCGATCTTCATCGAGACTGATAAGCCGATCTACAAGCCGGGACAGACGGTACACGGAAGAATCCTCCTTTTAAACAACAATCTAAAGCCGGTTGAAGATTCTGTCGAACTGGAGATTGCGGACGCTAACGGGATCAAGGTCTTTCGGGAGGCGCTCGAGACGAACGGTTTCGGCGTAGCCACGTTCGACCTGCCGCTATCTTCCGAGCCGAATCTCGGTACGTGGAAGATCAAGGCAGAGGCAGGTGAATCGAAGTCTGTGGTGGATATCGAGGTCGAGCGCTACGTGCTCCCGAAGTTTGAGATCGAGACTGCGACCCGGGAGGACTGGTTCATAGTCTCCGACCAAATCGCAGGCACAGTTTCTGCAAACTACTTCTTCGGTAAGCCGGTCGATGGTTCTGTCGAGATCGAGGCGGTCAGGTACACCGGAACGTGGGAGACTTATGCCACGTACAGCGCAATTCTCGAGAACGGCTCTGCCGAGTTCGAACTGCCCGCAGTCGGGTGGATCGCAGGGACTTATGGCGCAGGCGGGCAGGGGAGCCTCATGCTAAACATCTCGGTCACGGATACCGGAAATCACACCGAGACCACGACAGAACTCTTAAAGATCGTGGAATCGGACACGATTCTCCAGTTGATCCCTGAATCGAGCACCGTAAAGCCGGGACTTCTCTTTGAGGTGCTGGTCGTAACAAAAGACCCCGACGGAAACGCGATCGACACGGACGTTTCAGTCTCGGCAGTGTTTCATGAACCCGGTTACACCGAAACCGTGAGAGACGATACCGTCTCGACCAAAAACGGGATCGCGATCCTATCCTACACGATCCCTGACGATTGCACAGGCGCTAATCTTGTGGCGGAGTGCCTTGATACGGGCGGTGCTTTCATACACCAGAGCGCGAATCTCGATGCTGCGTACTCGCCGGGCGCAAGCTTCATCCATATCGCGCAGACGAGCGATGGCGTGCCCAATGTCGGCGATACGATCACCTTTGCCGTGCACTCGACCAATCCGGGCACGGTATTCTATGATATATTCGCAAACGGCAGAACAGTGTACTCAGGCACGAGCGAGAGATCCGAAATTGCGGTTCAGGTCACGCCGCAGATGAGCCCGTCCGCAAAGATCGTGGCATACATGATCAATCCGAACAGCGAGGTCTCTGCCGATGTTCTGCCGTTTAAGGTCCGTTTCGAGACGAGCGTCGATCTAACGAGCGAATTTGGCAGCGATACCGTAGCTCCCGGAGATGCTGTGCGTGTGAACTTTGACGCGAGGGTGCAATCGATGATCGGCGTTGCGATCGTTGACGAGTCGGTATATGCGCTGAGTGCCGGCAGGCTCAATCTCAAACAGGTCTTTGATGAACTGGAGAAGCGGTTTATGGCGCCACAGATCGAGATTCATCCGGAGTACGGGGGCTATTACGAAAACAGATTGTTAGGAACGTACGATATTCTGGACGATGCCGGAATGCAGGTGCTTGCATCGCCATCCTTCGAGATCCCGGAGACGCCGGTTCAGGAGGCGCGGGGTATGTGGAAAGGTGTCGGAGGCGGGGATGTGGTTGCGATGGATATGATGGTCGAGGAAGCAGAAGCGATGCCTGCGCCAGCAGTCACAGCGACTCCAGCACCAACATCGGCAGCAGAAGGTGAACTCGCAACGGTTACGCGTGTGCGCCAGTTCTTCCCTGAGACATGGCTCTGGATGCCAGACCTCCTCACGGATGACCAAGGACGCGCACAGATCGACCTCACCGCGCCTGACAGCATCACGACGTGGCGGCTCCACGCGGTCTCGTCATCAGAGGCGGGTATCGGGATATCAGAGGACAGTCTCACAGTATTTCAGGAGTTCTTCCTCGATCCGGACATGCCGTACGCGGTGACCCGCGGAGAGGTCTTCCCTGTCCGGGTGCAGGTATATAACTATCTCGATATGCAGCAGGATGTCAAACTAACGCTCTCGACAGGTGACTGGTTCGAGATCATCGGCGATGGGGTGGTAACCGTTCCGGTCGGCGCAAACAGCGTCGGGGACGCGAGTTTCACGATCACGCCGACCGAGATCGGCACCCACACGATCGAGATTGCGGCACAGACGAAAGCGACGGCTGATGCCGTGAGAAAGGAGATCATCGTCGAGGCAGAGGGGACGAGGCAGGAGATCATCGAGAACGGAAACCTGGATGCAGGTACAGGCAGCATCACGCTCGATGCCGCACTCCCTCCTGGAATCGTTGATGATTCCGGGGTTGTTCTGGTCAGTTTCACGCCAAGCATAGTTGCGCAGACGATAAACGGTTTGGATAGCCTCCTTAACATGCCGTTTGGCTGCGGCGAGCAGAACATGATCATGTTTGCGCCAGACGTCGAGGTTCTGCGATACCTCAAGGCGACCGACCAGACCAACCCCGAGGTACAGGCAAAGGCAGAACTCTTCATCATAACCGGCTACCAGCGCCAGCTCACATTCAGGCACAACGACGGCTCGTTCTCAGCATTCGGTGAGGGTGGACGCGAGGGCGGCAGTCTCTGGCTAACAGCGTTTGTCCTTGACTCGTTTGCAGGCGCACGGGACGTGACATCGATCGATGACTCGGTTCTCGCAGATGCTTCTGACTGGATCTGTGAGCACCAGAGCGAGGATGGTTCATGGGAATCGGTCGGTTTCGTCTGCCACCGGGAGATGATCGGCGGGATGGAGGGTAGATACGCGCTCACCGGTTTCGTTGCGATCGCACTCGCGGATTATGGGGCTGCGGATCCGGCAGTCCTTGAGGAAGCGCAGGCGTACCTCGAAGCGAACCTTGAGGCGCAGACCGATCCATACCCGCTTGCGATCGCATCTGTCGCACTCCGGAAACTGGAAAGCCAGTATGCCGATGCCGCTCTTGAAAAACTGATCGCGCTCAAGCACGAGGATGGAAACGGCGTCTACTGGGGCTCCGACGCGGTTCTGGTCGGGGATTCTGACAGGGACCCCTATCCGTTCGAGTACGGTCATCCGCCTTCGAGCAGGAACGTCGAGATCACATCGTACGCGGCGCTTGCACTGATCGATGCGAAGCACCCGCTTGCAAACGACGCTGTCAAGTGGATCTCGGCGCAGAGAAACTCGCTTGGCGGATTCTCTTCGACGCAGGACACGGTTATGGCACTCAAAGCACTGATGACCGCGGCAGCAACACAGGGTAGGGATATCGACGCCACAGTGACGGTGTCAGCCGACGGAAGCATTGTCAAGGAGATCGGAATCGATTCCGGGAACTTCGATGTGCTCCAGACCGCCCGAGTACCTGACGGCACAAAAGAGGTGGAACTTGCACTTACCGGAACCGGAGAGGTGGGTTATCAGCTGGTAAAGCGGTTTAACGTGATCCTTCCAGAGATTGCGCCGGTTTCTGACCTGCAACTGAATGTCACATACAATGCTACCGGCGTCGCTGTCGATGATGTGATCACCGTTAAGACGCGGGTTACGTACACCGGAGCGGCAGAGGCAACCGGCATGATGATCGTGGATGTTGCAGTGCCCACAGGGTTTACGCCGGTAACGGCGAGTCTGGATGCGCTCGTCGCGGATGGCACGATCACGCGCTACGAGATCGCGGGCAGGAAGGTTATCGTCTACGTGCTCGACCTGCCGCGAGGGGAGGAACTCTCGTTTGAGATGAAGATGCGGGCGCTCTTCCCGGTAAAGGCGATCGTGCCTGACAGCCGGGCGTACTCGTACTATGATCCGGAGGTCTGCGCAGGCGCGAAGGGCGGGGAGATTGTGGTCGGCGCGTGATAACTCTTTCAACATCCGAACTGTCTCGCACACCACACCCCCTGATGTGATCAGGGGATGAAAACATGCCTATCAAGTGGAATCGAGGAGAGCACGGTTGTCTGGATGTCGCAGGGGATCTGATCGAGAGTCTGCCAGCAAATTCCGAGATCCGCGCACACCGCCGGATCACAAACGAGATCAGCGGCGTGACATGGGTTGCTTATGCGATCTCATCCAAGCCGCCGTCCACGATCGAGCCGTGCTGAATGCCCGGGATCGCGCCACCTGCGAAAGCATATATGACCGCGGCTATCGACAGCAGGGGCTGAGTGACACGGCAGTCCTGCACCCGCAAGCACCCTCATATCGTAACAACCACTCCAGCTCTCTCTTTCCACGCCTGCACGAATCGAGCGGTCGAAACGCCGATGAACGCATCGACCAGACAGAGGTCGCAGCGGTCGATCACTGCCGCGAGATCCGCAAGATCGCCATGGTACACAGAGATATCCACAGGTCCGGATACGCCATCTCCGTGCGCTGTTGCGACCAATCTCGGAGTACCGGTGTCAGCGATCAGCGGGAGTTTCGAGGGGTCAGTATGGATCTCCGGTTCAGGATCGAGACCGAGAACCGATGCGTTCGCTCTGATATTAAGAATCGTATTCTTAACCGCCGGGCGGAATGCGTCGTTTAGTATCACCTCGCGCGCTCCTGCGAGCACCGCGACAAGCCCGAGCGTGCCCGCGCCGCAGCAACCGTCCACAACGGTGCCTTCCAGCTTCCGCTGGTAGTATAACGATTCGAGCACCTGGGTCTTGCCGGATTCGGCACGTGAGAACTCGATATGCGTGTCAGACTGGGTTTTGTAGATGCACAGTTCCCCGAATGCCGATGAGACGACATCTCCGCGAACGTCGCAGCCAGCAAGCAGATTGTATGTGTGGGGCGTGTGGTCTGCATCCAGAATCCCTACCGGTTGACCCGGTTCCCCCTTTCGCTCGATCACGCCTTTCACTTCGGAGACTTCGTTCACCAGTATCTCTGCGGTCCCCCTGTCGATTGCGTCCATGACAAGGATCAGCATGTCCCTGCCAAGTCTCGGAGGAAACGGGACCGGATACCCGATCGTGATCATCGGGGTGCCGACATCAGAAAGCGCAGCATCCTTGCCGCGCAAGCCCTCCCGCACCAGTATCCCGAGTACGTGCGCGATGACGATGTCGAGATGCCGCTTCCCGCAGTCCCGGCACCGCATGGTAGCATCATCGACGTTACGGAAGGGCTGGTCGAGCTGATGAAACGGTAACTGCTTGCTGATCCCGGGGTCTGGCGCGCATGACTGACATGCGGCATACATGGAAGATATCGACTCAAGCACCTCTTCAGCAGGGATGACGCAGCCGCTGCTCCCGCATCTCGGGCAGATGATTGTGGCACTCATGGCCGCCTCCGCAGAACCGCCCTGCACGGTGCGCCATCCGCACGAACGGTCTTGATCGGGAGGCATGTCAGACGGTACCGCCCCGGCTCGACAGATCGCAGATCAACATCTTCGAGAATCAGCACGTCGGCGCCAAGCAGGGTCAGGTGGGCTGGAAAATCCATATCATCGTAGCGTTCTACGGATACATAATCGATCCCTACCAGCGACACCCCTTTATCAACCAGCCATAGCGCAGCGTCAGGTTCGATGTAAACGAAGTTCTCATGGAAC
Source organism: Candidatus Methanogaster sp. (assembly GCA_013572355.1). Lineage (GTDB taxonomy): Archaea > Halobacteriota > Methanosarcinia > Methanosarcinales > Methanogasteraceae > Methanogaster_A. Next base: position 689 of record QBUV01000097.1, on the reverse strand, counting down.
CGTTCGCGCGGCAGATCGCTGTTCCTCGTCTTAAAGAGAACCGCCTGCCCGGGTTCGACCGGATAGCCGTCCAGTTCAGACACGGTCACGGCTGCCTGCGATTCAATCTCGATCACGTCCGCATCGAGAAAGAACCGCTCAACCGGCACCTCGTCAAGCGATTCGCGCCCCTCAAAAAAGTGGAGCGGCGCATCGATGTGTGTTCCGGAGTGGCTGCTCATCACCAGTCTGGAGAGCGCGTATCCGGAGGCGCGCGTACGCGACGCCGAGAAATCCACGTCATCCGGAAAACTGACTGTGTCCAGCCCAAGTGTCCGGGTGATGTCGATTATCATTTCCCTGTGGAGTTCTTTCATGATTGGTTATGTGATCGGATGGATATTATGGCTGTATATGGGTATTAAGTAAAGATATATCCGTATTAAGGCATATAACTTACCGAGCCGCAAGGTTTATATACCGCCGCGTAACAGTGGTGTACTATGCGAGCGGGTTTCTAAAACCTTTTTTAACCACACTAACCCCCACTCCCCACTTCCCACACTCCCGCTCGCATATCCCCTTAACAATTTGTTGGCGAGATCATCTTCTTTCGGTGTTTTTGATACAATTTACCGATTCGAAAGGTTTATATACCATCACGTAAAAGTGGTGTACTATGCGAGCGGGTTTCTAAAACCTTTTTTAAC
>QBUV01000172.1 GCA_013572355.1 Candidatus Methanogaster sp. | reverse complement strand
GCCGCCAGGAGAGATCATGACATGGGAGAACGATACCGGAAAATACTTCGTGATCCCGAAACTCTCGTTTGGGAACGTGATCCTTACGCCACAGCCGACACGCGGCTGGCTTCAGAACAACACGGTGCTGTACCACAACAGAGACGTCCCGCCGCACCACCAGTACATCGCGTTCTATCTCTGGCTTAAGCAGGATCAGGAATCCGGCGGGTTCGGTGCGGATGAGATCATGCATTTCGGAAAGCACGGCACGCAGGAGTGGCTTCCCGGCAAGGAGTCGGGATTGTCGTCTGAGGACTGTTGGCCCGCAATACTGATCCAGGATATTCCTGTGATCTATCCGTACATCGTGGATAACATCGCAGAGGGTACGCAGGCAAAGCGGAGGGGAAGCGCAACGATGATCACGCATCTGACACCCCCGATCGTTGCTGCAGGGCTCTACGGGAACCTGACCAACCTTCTGGAGACGGTATCGTTCTACATGGCTCCTGATGTCAACAGCACCGTTAAAGAGGAGTACAAGAAGACGATCATATCGGAATGCGAGGAACTGCATCTCGACGACGATCTTGAGGTCAACCTGACCACCATGGATGATGCTCTATTCGATAATTTCGCCGCGAAACTTGCCGGGTATCTCTATGATCTGAAGATTGAGTTCATGCCTTATGGCTTGCATACGTTCGGCGAACCTCCTGAGGGCGAACCCGAAGTATCCTTCCTGATCTCGATGCTCCGCGACGGGTACAAGGAAGAGGTCGCACGCATGATCGGATATGATGATTATCCAAACCCGCTCCGGATCGATAAGGAAGAAGAACTGGATAACTGCACCGCACAACTCATCGCAGAGGTTATTAATGGCACGGATGTCATAAAAGCACAGGAAATTGTGCTCAACCAATCAAGCGATAATCTCACCACATACCTGAACCGTGCAGCCGGATTCTCAGGTGATCTCGCGAACTGCACGGTCGAGGTTCCCAGGATACTGAAAGGGTTCGACGGTGGATATATCCCACCATCTCCGGCAGACGATCCGATAAGAGACCCAAGCGCGCTTCCCACCGGGCGAAACTTCTATTCGATGAACCCGCGTGCGATACCAACAGAGGAAGCGTGGAAGACCGGGCAGGATATGGCGGATGCACTCATCGAGCGATACCGGGCAGATCACGGTGGCGAGTATCCGAAGAAACTGACGGTCGTGCTCTGGGCGTGGGCGATGACCGATCAGGGCGTTGTCGAGTCCGAGATACTGCATCTGGTCGGTGCGAAACCTGTCTGGGACGGGTACGGCGCTGTTTATGATGTTCAACTGGTTAATGCAAGCGATCCCAGTCTAATGCGTCCGAGGATCGATGTGATGGTGGTGCCATCAGGGCTACACAGGGACGTCTTTCCAGAGAAATTAAAGCTAATCGACCGTGCGATCCGGCTTGCTGAGAATGCCACCCCGGAACAGGATTGTGGATACCCGAACTATGTCAAGGAGAACTCAGAAGAGATATTCGATAAGCTGAATGAGACAGGGCGCTATTCCAAAGCCTCCCTCGAAAAGAATGCGACCTATCTCTCAGTCTCAAGGATATTTCTTGAAGCACCCGGTACGTACGGACCGAATCTCGATTCCGTGGTCGCTGCAAGTGGCACGTGGAATAACAGTTCGACGATCGGAGAGACTTTCATTGCAAGGATGCACTACATCTATGGCGACGAGGTCTGGGGAATACCAGGCGAGGAGGTCTTCAGGCTCAACCTCGCCCAGACCGATGCGATAGTGTTTAACATGAACTCGAACCTGTACGGGTTAATCGACAATGACGATGCCTATCAGTACGTGGGCGGGCTTGCGATCGCGTACAAGGTGATTACAGGGAAGGATATTTCCGATGTCTATGTAACCGACAACCGCGATCCCGATAAAAACCCGACAGTATCGTCGCTTGGTGAGATGATCCGCAAAGAACTTCGCACCAGATACTTCAATCCGAAGTGGATCGAAGGGATGATGGGCGAGGGTTATGCAGGCGCAAGGGAGATGACCAAGTTTGTGGAATATCTCTGGGGCTGGGAAGCGACTATGCCAGACTTGATCACCGATGATATGTGGCAGGGTGTGTACGAGGTGTACGTGGGCGACGCATACGGCGGACAGTACGACATCGGTGAGTTTGCAAGTGAGCACAATCCTTATGCATATCAGTCCATGACCGCACGGATGCTCGAAGCGATACGCCACGGGGGCTGGACTCCTTCGGCTGATGTGTTCGATAATGTGCTGAAAACGCTCGTCTCGGAGCATCTGGAATCTGTCGTCCAGGCAAATGGTCCCTGCTGCTGTATCAACTGCTGCGGAAATCCGCTGCTCGATGAGTACATAGCAGGACTCATCACCAAATTCAACATAGATCCGGATCTTGCCAAAAAGTACATGAAGATAAGAGATGATGCCGCAGGCAGGACCAGCGTGTCGTCAGACTCAGGCGGTTCAAGTTCAGGGGGAAGCGGCACACATCCGCCAGAACCGGAGACGCCTACCAGATCCCACACATCATCCACTGCCTCAAACGAGACCACCACCGAAGGCGGGGTCGGCACGAATGTTGACCAGCCGATGAACCCGTCCAAACAATCCGAGAGCAATTATGTGGAAGGATCCGAGATGGAAGTCGAGACCTCGAAGAAGTTCTACACAGGACTATCCTTCTCTGGCGCTCCGATGATCGGGATGATCCTCGTGATCGCGCTGATGGTCATCATCTACTGGGGTTACCGCAGGCGGAGGTGACCCTCTCCCCACTTTTTTTTTCGATCGGTAGGGCAGGAACAGTTAAGTTATAGTAAATGATTTGGATATACCATTCGGACCGTCCGAGTCAAAATAACAAACAATATGGAGGCATAATACATGAATACAAGAACCGCGATAAAAATTATAACCGTACTGATAATGGTGATGCTTGTGCTCGCCATGGTAGGGACCGTAGTTGCCGATGCCGAGCCGCACGTAGGTATCGCAATCGTTACAGGCTATAAAAGCCACCAGATCCCACTGGAGCACGTGACAACAGAGATAAACACAAACGCAAGCTTGAACATCACAGCATCCTATTATCTTTCGGATATTGTGATGTCAGAGGACATCGACCTCGGTGGGATGGATGTAATCTACATCAATATGATCAGTCCACAGACCGCGATGAAGATAGAACTCACGATCAACGAAGCCATAGAAAACGGGGCGGTGGTCATCGATGACAACACACTCTTAAATGAGAGCATTCCCGACACTCACGATCCTGATGATGTCAGAAAGGTGCTTGATTCCTACTGGACGAACGGAGCATACAACGAGACCAATCTCGAGAGCCTGATCTTCTGCCTTGCTTATGAGTTCTGCAACAGAACCGATCTTGTCGTGGGTGCCCCGATCGAACTTCCAGTTCGAGCGATCTATCACCCCGATATGCCGGGATGGTTCTGTGAGGGCCTGGACGAGTACCTTGAGTGGTATGGGAACCGGACTGATGGCGGGTATGTGTATGACGCAAACATGCCAACCGTAGGAATTGCCTTTTACAAGAGCTATTACCCATTCCAGATTGAGCCGGTCGATACGCTCGTTCGGGAGTTTGAATCACGTGGTATCAATGCGCTTCCGTTCTACTCAACAAGCAGCAAAAGTAAGTGCGATCTCTACCTGAAACCGGGTGATGAAGCTCTCGTAGACGCCATCATATCATTCACCTATTTCAGTCTCAAATTCGATCCCGAAGGTGTTGGCGTGCCTGTGATGAACGCAGTCATAAACAACTACATGAACAGGACTGAGTGGGAGGAGAGCAGCCATCCGCTGCCCACAAATAAGATGATGAAGATTGATCTTTCTGAACTTGCGGGAGTCATCGATCCGATCGTCATGGCTGCAACAGAGACTGATCTTGAAACTGGCATACAGCAGACTCAAACCATCGATTATCAGGTGGACTGGCTCGTGAACCGCACGATCGCCCAGATAAACATCAGGGAAAAGGCAAACAACGACAAGAAGGTTGCGATCATCTATTACAACCATGGTGGTGGGAAGGACAATATCGGCGCATCGTATCTGGATGTTGCGCCGAGTATGTGCAACCTGCTCGATAACATGAGCGCTGTCGGTTACGACGTGAATACGACTCTTGTGCCGAACAAGACCGCTCTCATAGAGACGATGCTTTCGCAGGGTATCAATGTTGGGACATGGGCGCCCGGTGTGCTTGAAGAACTTGTCAGCACCGGAAAAGTAGGACTGATCCCAAACGCCACCTATGAGGCGTGGTTCATGGAGCTACCGTATGAGCGGAGGCAGGAGGTGCTTGAGAGATGGGGTCCGCTGCCAGGTGAGATCATGGTCTGGGAGAATGAGACCGGGAAGTATCTTATCATCCCGAAGATCGATCTCGGGAATAACGTGATGCTTGCACCGCAGCCCACCCGCGGCTGGCTCCAGAACAACGAGGCGCTCTACCACGACAAGGAGTTAGCCCCGCATCACCAGTACATCGCGTTCTATCTCTGGCTCCAGAAGGAGTACGAGGCTGATGTGATCGTCCATTTCGGGCGTCATGGAACGCAGGAATGGCTGCCCGGAAAACAGTTCGGACTATCCAGATACGATTGGCCCTCGATCATGGTTGGTGACATGCCTGTTGTGTATCCATACGTGGTGGATGGACTTGGCGAGGGGATTCAGGCGAAACGCAGAGGCAGCGCGGTCATCGTTGACCATCTCGTTCCACCGATCATCGCTGCCGGGTCGTATGGCAATTACTCAGAGCTTGCAGATGAGGTGCTTGCGTATGAGCTACAGGTCGCAAATCCCACACTCAAAGCACATCACAGGGCAGAGATAATCAATCTGACACAGGAACTCTACCTTGACGAGCGGCTGGGCATTGACCTGACCCCGTTTGCACAGAATCTGACTGCGAACCAGACAGAGTTTGAGGAGTTCTTAGAAGATCTGGAACATCTGCTTGATGATCTCCGGAGTATTTCGATGCCTTATGGACTGCACATTCTCGGAACATCACCGCATGGCGACAAACTCGTCGGTATGGTGAACTCGATGCTTGGTAATTCGTTTGCAGATGATGTCAGACCATTCAATGACTCCGAGGATGCGACGCTCACGCTGCTGGATCTCGTCATCAACCAAGGGCTCTCGATCTATGATGCGCAGATCGAGGTCATGGGCACGAACTCAACAAGCGTCGAGGCGCATCTTGAGAATGCGCTTAACTACGCCCAGAACCTTGCGGAAGGCGATAACGAGGTATCAGCAGTCCTCGATGCACTCAATGGTACGTTTATACCGCCGAATCTCGGCGGAGACCCGGTGCGAACGCCTGATGCACTTCCAACCGGACGAAACTTCTATGCGTTCGACCAGCGCAAGCCGCCAACCAAAGCGGCATGGGCGCTTGGTAAGGATATGGTGAACCAGACGCTTGCGATGCATCTTGCCGCTCACAACGACACATATCCAATGAAGATGGCATACATCCTCTGGGCTTGCGAGACCACACGCCACGAGGGAGTTATGGAAGCGCAGATACTCTACCTGATTGGCATAGAGCCGGTCTGGGACAAAGGAAAGGTTGTGGATGTCACAGCCATTCCATCCGAATCGATGAACCGCCCGCGTATCGATGTTCTGATTGTGGTCTCAGGACTCTACCGGGACATGTTCCCTGATAAGATTGTTCTCCTTGACCGGGCTGTGCGGCTTGCTTATGAACAGAACGAAACTGCTGACTGCCCGAATTACGTAAAAGGGAATGCAGATGCACTTGCAGATGCCCTGATGGCGGACGACCCAGCACTCAACGAGTCTGATGCCCTTGACCTTGCGCTGCTCAGAATCTTTGGCTGCGCTGACGGCACTTACGGAACAGGGCTTGCCAATGCAATCCCCGCCAGTGACACATGGAGTGACACCGACGTTCTGGCGCAACTCTTCATCGACCGGATGGGCAACGCTTATGGAGGGGATGTCTGGGGCGAGAGCGCAACCGACCTCTTCACGAGGAACCTTGCAGATGTCGAGGTCACGATGCACAGCCGGAGTTCGAACCTCTACGGTGTCTTTGACAACGATGACTTCTTCCAGTATCTGGGGGGCTTGAATCTCGCGGTCACGTACGCATCCGGCGGGAATACGCCTGATTCGTATGTGACGAACCTGAGGGCGGTTGGCGGCGAGGAAGTTGAGACGCTGAGTGCTTTCATATCGGGCGAACTCTATGCCAGATACGCCAACCCCACATGGATCGAAGGGATGCAGAACCACGGGTTCGCAGGCGCAAGAGAGATGGCAGACTTTGTAGAAAACCTGTTTGGCATGCAGGTAACGAACCCTGATCTCATGGATTGGAATCGGGTTTGGGATCAGGTATATACGACATACATCACCGATCCTGCAACGAGTGATTGGCTTAAACAGAACAGCCCATACGCATACCAGTCCATGACCGCCCGGATGCTCGAAGCTACACGGAAGCAGGATTCCGAAGGTAACCCCTACTGGGATGCCGACCTAGACGTGATCAAGAGTCTTGTTGCGGAATACATGGAATCCGTTGCAGAGAATGGTGCAACCTGCTGCCACCACACCTGCGGAAATCCGTTACTCGATGAATATGTGTCAGGCATCATCTCCGCACTCGATTCGGACGTGGTTTCGTCAGACGTAGCAGCGAAATACCGGGAGACTATGGATGCTGTTGCCGGCAGGGAGAGTGTATCATCGCAACCCACTGATACGGACACAGGCAGCAGCAGTGGTAGCAGAGACGGCACATATCCGCCAGACTGGTTTGACGACACTGATACCGAAGATACGGCACAGCAGAGCAGATCATCCACATCCACCATGAATGAGACGGTAAGAGATGGTGGGGTTGGAACAGATGTGAGCCAGCCAGTGGAGTCTGTGAAAGAATCGAAACCATCTGAACCATCAGACTACGTCGAAGGATCCGAGATGACGGTCGAGAAACAGGAGAAGTTCAACACCGGGCTCTCATTCTCTGGCGCTCCGATGCTCGGGATGATTCTCGTGATCGCGCTGATGGTCATCATCTACTGGGGC
>QBUV01000171.1:7047-7304 GCA_013572355.1 Candidatus Methanogaster sp. | reverse complement strand
GGCACCGTAGTTCAGAGGTATGTTCGAATCCTTCATCCCATCCGAGTCATCTCTCGCTTTTGCCAGAAGAAGCTTTGCTCGCTCAGCCCCCATAAACCACCCTCCCTTCAAGTGCAGCCTCGTAAATGACGGTGCCCGGGGTATCCTTCCACTCCTCATAAGTTTTTTCGCTGATTACCAGCACATCAACAGGTATGCGCAGTGGACTTAACACATCCCTGAGGCGCACCATCTCCATCCTGCGAGCTTTAATCTCT
>QBUV01000171.1:0-7037 GCA_013572355.1 Candidatus Methanogaster sp. | reverse complement strand
ATGAGGAAATCAAGGTCACTATCCTCGGTGATGTCCCCACGAGCATAAGAACCGAAGAGGATGATCTTGACTGGATCTGCAGCTTTCTTTAGAAGTTCTACCGATTTCTGAATGGTTTTCTGAGATATCACACGTAGTCCTCTATTGCATTCGCCGTATTTAAAATACCGTTTGAGGATTGGCGCATCATAAGCATTTGTTTCCTCTGGGCAGTCGCCTTCCGCGATCGCGATCTTCGGAAGACCAGCTCCTGCCGTCAGAAAAGGCTTACAATCCCGGACGCATCTACAGAAACCCCACTAAAACTAAACGCATCCCCCACCCACACCGCTGCAAGCATCACGAGAGTCGCAGCCACTATTACTGAAAGCATGCGGGTCATGCCGCCGCCCGACCACCTGGCCCCCCGTGACCTGCACCTGCCACAAACCCAAGCGTCGCACCCGGCGCCGTGCCCGCGAACCAGCGCACAATCAGACAACCCCTCTGCAATCGCCCTGCCTCCGCCACGCCCCGGACCGAGACCCGCACCCGACCAGCAGACCCGAGTGCCCGTGCCCGCGCAAAGCAGGTACCACTGTTCTATTGTCCTGCGTCGAGCTAATATCAGATTTCATGCATTGTTGCACGATGCGCTCCGGTTCAAAATTGCTAAAGCAAGGGTTAAGAAGATCATCCATGAAACTCAAGTACAGGAGATGTGTATAAAGGATTGAAGTTAAAGACACTGGTGGTGAGGCTATATGAAAATAGAAGATGTCGTTTCAACACTGAAAAAATTTAAATTTGTTCACTCAATCATCCTTTTCGGCTCAAGGGCTATAGGAACCGGAAGAAAAGAGAGCGATTTTGATTTATGCATTATATCAAAGCCGGATATGGATATTGGTTTAAAGGAGAGAATATCTCTTGAAAATTCGGTGCCGGAGAACATAGATATTTCGCTGCTTAATGAACTGCCTGTAAATATCCGCAAAAGGGTTTTTCTTGAAGGGAATGTGCTTTACACCAAAGATCTCTACTACGTCTTGACCCTTGCAAAGGGGACAGAGATGGAGTACACAAGATATGGGCGTATGAGGATGGACTATCACAAAGCCGTTATGGGGCGGGTAAGTGCAAGACTCGGGTGATTAATTTGGATCTCGAAAGGATAATCGATAAAATGGACGATCTGGAAAAATGCCTGAGAGAACTCGGTGAATACCTTCCAGAGGACGTGGAAGGATATCTGAGAAGTGGGATGAGGAGAAGGGCGTGCGAGAGGGCATTTCAGTTAGCATGCGAGAATCTACTGGATATCTGCAACATGATCATATCGGATGAAGGGTTGGGAATGCCGCGTGATAGCAGGGACTCATTACGAAAGCTTGCCAGTCACTGTATGATATCAGAATCCCTTGCATTGCGGCTTGAGGAACTGATCGGGTTTAGAAATCTGCTTGTACATCAATACGGCAGGGTGGATGACTCCAGAGCATATAAGCAGCTGTATGGTGAGTCAGGGGATTTTTACGAATTTCTTGAAGGGATTGAGAGATTCATCACTTCAAAAAGAGACGGGTCCGGTGAACACCGAACAAACTGAGTGTTGACCGGGTCAGCAATTCTCGGCTATGCCATCATGTCATCGCTCGCATCTCAATCGTATCCCCGTCACCTGCAGCATCCACCTCCGCCCGTATGCTCACAAAATCCGCACCGCCACCACCATCCACAACCCACGCCGCACCAGCCGCCGCATTCCGCAATCTTCGGAAGACCGGCCCCCACCTCCGGAAAAGACCTGAAACCCCTGTCGCCCTACACCTCCTCACTAAAACTAAACCCGCCTACCTGCACCCTTCTGCGCCCGTTTCGCACGCATAGCTTCCCTTCCGCGCTCTTTTCGCGCATCTCTCGCACGCTTCCCGATTCGCTCACGGTCAACCGTGTACAGTTCGAAGGTCGGGATGATCGCCCTGATCACCGGAACATCGATCCACGGCTGGGAGATGTCAACGATGATCACATGCTCGGCGGCACCACAGAGTCGCAGTCGCTCTACGATTGTCCGGATGCCCTCTGCAGGCGAATCCGACGAGAGCTCAGGAATCTCCTGAAGCGTGGTGGTCTCACGATCCTCGTACCAGAATTTATTCAACCGCTTCATCCGCTCGTACCCGGTACCCACAACGAAACCGCTCCTATTCCGCACATCCTCTCTCGCACCTGAGATCTGCGCCAGCCGAAACTGCGCAGCTTCAGTAAGCGCACGGAAGATTGCGTGTTCCGGGCTTAGGTGCGCTCCAGCTCCCATCACAAGCATCGTCGGATCCTTAGTTTTAATATCATCAAGCGCTGCAACCACGACAGGAATCCCTGTTACCGATGGCAGTAGCCACAGTTTCACAGGAATACCATTGCTCTCGAACTTACTTTTGAGATCGTACACCTCGCCGTCATCTTCCTGCAAGATGATCTCCATTCCGACGTTTCTGGAATATTCTGCGATGCTTATGGCGTCTCGCTCGATCACCTCAAGCAGTCCGTGCACGATCGCCTCCTCGATCGTATTTCCCGATGCAAGTCCGCTTGTGTTGCTGCGGAACAGGAACATTCCGCGGGTGTGGGGGTGGTAGATGGCATTTGTAGGCACAAGCATCTCACAGTCATTCAGAAGGTCCCACCCGCTCATCCATTCGAGTCTCGTCCCTGGAGTGATCGGTTCCGGGAGAAGCAGCGTTTCAGGGTCGATCGCGTTCACATCTTCAATATCTTCATAAGCTTTGATAACTCGATCCGTGTCAACCGTTTTATCCCTAAAATCGACATTTGTTTCCGGTATCTCGGCAAAACATCGCTCAACAGATTCCATTATCGCAGATATCCTCGCCTGGATCTCGGTTGCGCCTTTGCCCGAGTAGACCGATATCGCGCCCAGCCCCGCGCTCGGCCTGGTCGCGGAAACCACAGGAACCCCGACACGATCAAGATGCGTTATATCCTTAAGTTCGGTCACCCCGATGTCAGAAAAGATGTTTTCGATGTTGGAAAGCGTTGTCTCGTAATCGAATACCCGCTGGGTGCCTGGCCGGTATTTGATCTCCGGGTTGATCTCGATTCGCATGAGGTCTCTTTTCGCTGAAGTCATTTATAGAATGGGGTGCAGGGGGTGCAGAAAACCCCGTCCTTTAGGGCGGGGATGAATGCACCCCACACATCCTTGCCAAAACATTTAAGTACTGTATGCATCGACAACCCTATGCTGCGATAACCAAGCAGTACCACCAGGGGACACCGGGGTAGAGCCTGTTGGAGATGCCGGCACAAGTCGGATCGATGAATCAGGAAGGATTCCTCGCAATTCATTGCGGGGAGGATGTCAATAATCAGACCCCTCGTATAGGGGAGGTCAGGTCACCGGGGGGCGTGGCTTTACAACCCCTCCCGTCCCAGAAACCAATCCGCGAACTTCTCGAAGGATTTCCCCCTATGGGATATCTTATTTTTCGCATCGCCCATCGATGCAAGCGTAACGCCATCGATCTCGAAGATCGGATCGTACCCGAATCCACCCTCGCCTTCTGGCTGGTACGCGATTCTTCCGGTGACCGCGCCTTCGAATGTGACCGCGCCCAGCCCTGGCTCGCAGTACCCGATAACCGACCTGAACGTGGCTCTCCGGTCACCGATGTCTTGCATCAGCGATAATATGCCCGCGTTACCGATGGTGTCATGGACATACGCGGCATAAGGTCCTGGAAACCCGTGCAGCGCATCGATATAGAAGCCGGTATCCTCAACGATCACAGCAGAGCCCAGCCGATTCGCAGCATTCTCGGCCCCGTACGCAGCAACGGACGCAACATCGTCCTCCTGCAGTTCGGGGTAGCCGCAATCGTTCTGCACGATCTCGATTCCACGCGAGCTGCAGATCGCGACCGCCTCATCGACTTTGTGACTGTTTCCGGTTACGAATGTGACGATCATCTCAGACTCGCTGAATAAGCATCGATCGTCTTATCGATATCCTCTTTCGTGTGCGCAATGCTTAGGAAATTGGTTTCAAACTGCGACGGAGGCAGGAAAACCCCTTTCCCGAGCATCCGGTGGAAGAAACGCAAATATTCCTCTTTGTCGCACGTGAGGGCATCCTGATAGTTACGCGGTGCGCTTCCGAAGAATATCTTAAACATGCTCGCAATCCCTGAGACCGCGTACGGCAGTTTAAGGTCAGATACGAGATCACGAAGTGTAGCACGGAGTTTATCTCCTTCTGCATTCAGTCTGGCGTGCACATTCTCTGATTCGAGCACGTTCAGCACGGCAAGCCCTGCTGCCATCGAGACCGGGTTTCCGCTGAACGTTCCTGCCTGATAGACGCCGCCGGAAGGAGATATCATCTCCATGATATCCTTTCTGCCGCCGAAAACGCCGATTGGGAATCCTCCGCCGATGATCTTCCCAAGCGTCGTCATGTCGGGAACGACGCCGAAATACTCCTGTGCGCCGCCAAGCGAGAGTCGGAATCCTGTGATAACCTCATCAAAGATCAGGAGCACGTCATTCTCCTCTGTGACCCTGCGCACGTCCTTGAGATAGTCCTGATCCGGCAGGATCGGCCCGATGTTTCCGAGCACCGGTTCAATGATCACGGCTGCCAGATCGTCCCGGTTCGATTCGATCATGTCGGTCATCGCCTCGATATCGTTGTACTGCACTTGAAGCGTATGTTTCGTGAAATCAGGCGGTATCCCAAGCGAATCCGGCGTTCCCTGCGTGGTCGCGCCCGATCCTGCTTTCACGAGAACCGCATCGTGTGCGCCATGAAACCCGCCCTCGATCTTTAGGAACTTGTTCCTGCCGGTGTATCCGCGTGCGGCACGAAGCGCACTCATGGTCGCCTCTGTCCCGGATGATATGAACCGCAGCATATCGATACTCGGATAGAGGGATGCGATCTTTGTTGCAAGCCGTACCTCCGCCTCAATCGGGGTTCCGTAGAGCCAGCCGCGACTCAGCTGGTCTATGACCGCGTCCTTGATTGCCGGATGCGCATGTCCGAGAATCAGCGGGCCGTACCCCATGCAGTAATCGATGTACCGGTTTTCATCGGCGTCTGTGATCGTGCACCCACCTGCTGATGCTGTGTAGAACGGGTATGGCTTTATCGCACGTACCGGGGAGCTGACTCCGCCGGGAATTACATTCTTTGCCTGCTCATAGATTTTTTCTGATTGTGTTGTCATGGATGTGCCTCGTTATCGTTGATGGGGTGTTAGGTGGTGTTAGATATCTCAGCCACCTTCTGTGGCATATATTCCAGAGGATTTAACTCCTCCATTGTCATCTCTTTCACCGTGTTGAGAATCAATGCCGGAATACTTAAATTTATAGCAGCCCCTGCGAGTCACTCTTGCTATGTGCTTGCTATGTACTTGGCGTGTGTGGGTTCGGAGGTACTGAAATCGTCGACATCTTTAAGAAATTTCCGATTTAACATCTCCTCACTCAGGGGCATTTAACAGGAGATCCTATTGATGAAACAACTGAAAACTCCACTGGTGGTGTTGAACTTCAAGACGTATATCGAGGCAACCGGCAAAAACGCGGTCCGCCTCGGCGAGATATGCAGCGACGTTAGCAGGGATGCAGGCATTACGATCATAGCTGTGCCGCAACCCTCAGACATCCGCCCGGTAGCAGAGACTGGCATCCCGGTATTTGCGCAGCACATCGACGGCGCCTCCGCAGGCAGCGGTACGGGGTATATGCTTGCAGAAGCTGTGCGCGATGCAGGTGCGATCGGGACATTGATCAATCACTCAGAGCGGAGGCTCACGCTCGCCGATATCGATGCTGCAATCCAGGCGGCACGCCGCACCGGCATTGCAACGATCGTGTGCAGCAACAACATCGCAACCACAAAAGCAGCCGCAGCATTAAAGCCGGATTTTGTCGCGATCGAACCGCCTGAATTAATCGGCACCGGAATACCTGTTTCAACGGCCGATCCCGGGATCGTTTCCGGTGCGGTGGATGCTGCTCTGGGAATCGATCCCGACGTCCCGGTGCTCTGCGGCGCTGGCATCTCAAAAGGCGAAGATATGGCAGCAGCGCTAAAACTTGGCGCCATGGGTGTGCTGCTCGCATCCGGGATCGTCCGCGCACCCGACCCGAAGGCAGCGCTTATGGACCTGGTATCCGAAATCTGAGTGAGGGGGGCGCGGGTAGCGATCACAGGTCAGCCCGGGGTCGGGAAGACGACGGTCTGCAGGGCTGTGGTCAATCGTCTGGGCAGAAGCGCCGGCGGCATGGTCTGCTCTGACATCACAGAAGGGGATGGTGAGGGGGGAGATAGCAGGGGCAGGCGGGTCGGGTTTGAACTGCTCGATCTGCAGACCGGCGTAAAGGGCGTGCTTGCCCACATCCGGGGAGATGGACCCCGGGTCGGGAAGTATCATGTCAATATGGCTGATCTGGACCGGATCGGGGTAAGCGCGATTTTGAGTGCGATCGGTACCGATCTGATTGTGATCGATGAGATCGCGCCGATGGAGCTTACGTCGCAGAGGTTTATTCGGGCAGTGGAAGAGGCACTGGCGTCTGATAAGGATATGCTTGTCGTGCTTCACCGGCGATCGGCTCATCCTCTGGCAGAGCGGATCAGGGCGGAGTTCGACCTGATTACGGTGACGAAGGATAACAGGGACGTGATTGCAGGCGAGATTGCCGGGCGATTCGAACCTCTCTGAATGGGGTTGGCGAATCTGATGCTATTGGTTTTGGGGGTGAATCAGGAGTATTTCAGGTTTCTTTGAAAGCCCAGTTGGACTTATGGATATGTACGGCAGGTAAGGGGATCATCGAGGGACGTGGCGGGGCATCAGGGTTGGGGGCGAGGTTGGGAAGGGGGTGTTTGTGGTTGTGCTATGATATTCTGCGTTTCATCATAAAGTCTTTCGATTAATCGAAATGTTTAAGTACCATTACTCACAACTATACAATCAGACAAGTCGATCAATCGACAAGTATGAATAAAGGAGGTAAACAAC
>QBUV01000170.1 GCA_013572355.1 Candidatus Methanogaster sp. | reverse complement strand
TATATTCCGGAATCAGCCGGATATAACTACCATTCCTGCCAAGGAGTATCACAGATGTCAAAAGTGGTCTATGCTGAAATGGATGTGAGACCCTGGTCTATGTGAAATTCTTCAGATGCATCGGATGCAAAAGTTCCTATTCCCCCGAGAAGATCCGGGGATGTCCTGTCATGAGGTGTCCGAAGTGCAATTCTGCGCTTGACGCCGAGTATGACTACAAATCGATACAGCGCACGATTCGCAAGGACGAATTCATGCGCGAGTGCCCGGGTCACTGGAAATACTGGGCATTCATGCCAGTTGGCGATCTCTCCAGGATCGTTTCGATGGGCGAGGGTGGTACGCCTCTTGTTGACCTGACAAGACTGATGCCGCAAGCAAAGAAGTTTCTTGTGAAGTACGAGGCATCCAATCCAACGGGATCGTTCAAGGACCGCGGCTCATCGCTCGAGATCACAAAAGCGGTCACCTGGGGGAGAAAGAGAGTGGTGATCGCATCAACAGGGAATATGGGGTCTTCTGTCGCTGCATTCGCCGCGTTTGCCAGACTGAGATGCAAGATCATCATCCCTGAAATCGTTGCACCGGCGAAGATCGTCCAGATGAAGGCTTATGGCGCTGAGATCGAGATCACAAGCGGCGACTACGCCGATGCCATGAATATTGCCGAGAACCAGGTCCGCGACGATCCTGAGTCGTTCCTGGCAGGCGACTACCCGTGGCGGTGCGAGGGCACAAAGACGGTGGGGTTCGAGATCGCTGACCAGATGTACTGGCGTGTTCCTGACGCTGTGATCGCGCCCATAGGAAACGGAACCCTGATCTGGAGCGTGTGGAAGGCATTTAAAGAACTGATGATCACCGGGATTACCGATGCGCTGCCGCTCATGGTAGGTGTTCAGGCAGAGAGATGCGACCCGGTCGTGAGAGCATGGGAGGCGCGGACTGACACGATCGTACCGATCGAGAATCCAATAACCGTCGCCTCTGCAATCGCATGTGGTGCCCCGATCGATGGCTTGCTTGCATTAAAGGCAATCCGCGAGTCAGGCGGCATCTGCATAAGGGTGACTGATAAGGAGATCCTTCGGGCGAGAGATGAACTCGGATCAAACGGCGTCTTTGTTGAGCCGAGCGGGGCTGTTTCTTTTGCAGGAGCAAGGAAGGCCGGCGATCTGTTGGACCGGAAGACGGTTGTCTGTATCGCAACAGGGCACGGACTCAAGGATATGTATGGCATCGAGTGATGTGGTGCCGCCGATGCCGCCTCATGACTTCACCTCTGGGTGGGAAATGCTCCGGAAGTGCCGAAACCCATTCTAAGCTCGATCTTCGCCTCTCTCTTCAGTTCCTGCATCTTCCTGTAAAACTTACCAACCCAGTGAGCCAACATGCTCCGCCTGACCCGCGTCTTCCTGTCCACCATCGGTTCCCCGTCTACCCTTCCCACGAACTTCGCCTCCTTCTCAATCAAGCGTTCGAATCGCCTAACAATAGCCGGAATCTTGCGGTCGATCAGCCAGGTATAGCTCTGCTTCACGGTTTCGGCGGTAGTGAGATGGTCCAGATATGATTCTCCAACCCTGTGAATCCACTTCTCACATTTGGTAGCATCCCCGGGTGGTACCCCTGCAAGAAAGGCATCCAGTCCACCATCCGTCAGATACTCCAGATATGCCCTCCCAACCTCACTGAGCCAGTCCTGATATTTATCCCTGAGCATGCCAATGATCTTTTGCTGGTCAGTTGCCCAGTTCCGGTTTTCTCCGGCCTCATACATCCCGTTGAGCAGGTCACCGAAGTCCGGGATGAGTTCCCTGACAAAATCATCATCGATTGACAAGATTCTGATCCGCCACATGAGTTCGCCATAGAGTTCGCGCTGCCTGATAGCAGCAGTGCGGCTCATCATCACATCATCGTCCCTGATGATATGGAAATCCGGGATCGCCTGCCGCACGAGTTCCTCGTGGTGTGCATCGACCCTGTTTCGCGTATCGATTAGCGTATTCAGGCGGCTTATGTAATAATTGATCTGACTGGTGTTCTTCCCTGTGACCGGATCGATCCAGTCCCAGAAGATCGGGATTCTCACAAGACCAAGTTCGACCCTTCCGATCTTCTCACGTCTGTCCTTTATCTCGTAAGCCGATGCCAGATCGGCGCCGACGAGTTCCTCGATCGTCGAGACGTCGGCACCCTCGCTTTTTCTCGAGGGCCAGAGTTTTTCATCTACAGTCATGCGTCGCAGACTAAAACCGATGCGCTTTTGCGCTGATACTCGAGGGATGGGCTGTTAACTTGTCCTGATCTTCGAATGCATCGACCAGACCCGGTCGTCCAAATATTCCATTTCTCATCGCCAGACATGATAATACCCACTCAGGGATTTCCCAATAAATAATTTACCCGGATAGAGGTTTCATTGCGACATTTTCACTGGCAATTTCCTCAATCTTCTGGCAAACCCAAGTTTCATGACTTCTTTATCAAATCCCGAGTTCATACTCATATCCTCTCGCCTCCAGTGCATCCCATTCCCGATCAACCTCCACCTGTATCGCCCCGATATCAGCATCCGAAAGATGTGAGAACCTCCCCTGCGCTCGCAGATACTCTGAAACCTTCCGCCTCTTCTTCGGAATGTAACTCATGCTAAACCGCCCATCCGTAATCTCATAGAGCTTCCACATCCCTGTTCTCACCGCCAACCGCCCGATATTAATCCCCTCTGCCGGATCGAACCCCCAACCGACCGGACACGGCACCAGCAGATCGATATAAGCCATCCCCTTAACCTCAGCCGCTTTCGTAACCTTGTTTACAAAATCGATCGGATATGACGGACATGCTGTTGCGATGTATGGTATCTTATGAGCCGCCATGATTGCAGGCATATCTTTTGCCGCCTCAACCTTCCCAACCGGCGTTGTCGATGTATAAGACGCACGCGGCGTCGAACTTGCCCGCTGGTGACCCGTGTTCCCGAATGACTGGTTGTTGTAGCAGATGTAGATCATGTCGATGTTCTTCTCTGCCGCTCCTGACAGGCTCTGGAGTCCGATGTCATACGTTGCGCCATCACCGGCATAGCAGAGTATATTGGCATTTATATTCTTCCTCCGCAGCGCATAGTATAGTGCCGTTCCTGCGGCTCCGGAGTTCTCGATTGCGAGATGGAGCCACGGAACCCGAAGCGGTGTTGTCGGATAAACCGGAAGCAGCGTCATGCAGCCGGAGCCGTTGATGACGACTGTGTCCTTTCCGAGAACCTTTAATGCAAGACGAAGCCCGAGGGACGCCGAGCAGCCCTGACATGCGACGTGCCCTCCAACAAGGTAGTCTTCCATCGGGATATCGGTTAATTTCTTCAGATCAGGGGTTTTCAAAATATCCACTCCTCTACGTCTCGTCCAAGTCTTCCGAAGATCTTCTCGTACTTTTCGACCCCGATCCTTCTACCGCCAAGCCCTGCAATGAAACTGGTAACGCCCCTTCCGAGGCAGGCTTTCACCTCGGTTGCTATGATTCCGCCGCTCCCAGGCGAGATGTCCTGATCGATTACGCCGATCTCTTCCACATCAGAGAGCGCATCAACAATCTCCTCGCATGGAAACGGTCGCATTGTCCGTAACCTGAGCATTCCCACCTTTTCCCCATCCTTCCTGAGTTTGTCGACCGTGTATTTGAGTATCGCTGACTCAGAGCCGCAGATCAGAAGTGCACGATCGGCATCATCCAGGCAGTACGGCTCGACAAGCCCCCGCCCCCATCCCCGCCCTGTCATCTTCTCCCATTCGGCGCAGACATCTGTTATGACGCTCTTTGAATTCTGCATCGCCATGCGCTGCTGTGACCTGAAGTACATGTACTCGTCAAAGACAGCGCCGCCCATACTCATCGGCTCTTTCGGATCCAGAATGGTGTGCTTCGGGTTGTATGCTGGCAGGAAATCATCTATCTCGTCGTGACTGGGGATCTCCACAGGTTCTCTTGTTGCGGAGAGCGTAAAGCCATCGAGATTGATCATCATCGGCAGCAGGACCTCGCTATTCTCTGCAATCTTGTATCCCATCACCACGCTGTCCAGAACCTCCTGGTTGTTCGAGCAGAACATCTGGAGCCATCCGGAGTCCCGCTGCACGAGCACGTCGTTGTGATCCGACCAGAGCGTTATCGGCGCGGAGAGCCCCCTGCTGACGTTAACAAGGATCACGGGAAGCCTGAGACCGCTCGTCACAAACATCATCTCGGTCATCAGCAGGAGCCCCTGTGAGCTTGTCGCGCTGAAGACGCGTGTGCCGGCAGATGAGGCGGCTGCGAGAGCGCTAATGACACTGTGCTCTGATTCCATCGGCAGGAAGTCCGCATCCATCTCGCCACTTGCAATCCACGATGCGATCTCCTCTATTATCGCGGTCTGGGGAGTTATCGGAAAGTTCGGGATTATCTCTGCCCTTGCAAGTCTTGCCCCCCATGCAGCAGCGCCATTCCCGGTGATCATCCGTCTCGTATCCACTTTTCACACCTCCCTCTGGGCTGTGATGAACCTGCATTCATTGACACATATCCCGCAGCCCTTGCAGTGATCGTAGTCGATCCAAATATCTTCGTCATCGACGTGTATGGCGCCTTCCGGACAGAAGACCCAGCATTTGCCGCACCGCACACACCTATCGCTGTCGATTGTCGGTCTGAAGACTCTCCACGTCCCGGTATTGTTCTTAAGCGCACTCGCAGGCTCTCTGATCACTGGAACGCCGCTCTCTCCATCGTAGGATATATTGATGATCTTCATCTTGCTGTCACCCTCGCCCCGGTCACCAGCTCGTGGGCTTTCAGTGCGCCTGCTATGTTCTTATCTACCAGATCCAAAGGATATTTTCCGAGTTCGTCCCTGACCGCCTTCTTAAACGCATCGACCGTGACTATCTGCGTTATTCCGATCAGAAATCCGATGATCACCACATTCGGGATCGGCTTCTTTAGGTACTCAAGTGCAATGCCGGTTCCATCGACACAGAAGACTCTTAGATCTTTTATTTCAGGATGCGCATCCTTAAAATCCTCTGTGTTCCGGGTGGTGTTTATTATTATGGTGCAGTCGGCTGGTAAGTCTGAAAAGACATCCTTGACCTCGATGATCGATTCATCGAGCAGCATCAGGATGTCGGGCTTTGCGATGTACCCTCTCAGGAGGATCGGTTTGTCGTCGATTCGGACAAACGCCATGACCGGCGCCCCCCGTCTGGCAGCGCCATAGAGGGGGAAGTCCTGCGCATATACGCAATCGTAGAGCGCTGCTGTACCAAGTATTCGGGAGGTCACAACCACGCCCTGACCTCCTCGCCCGTGTATTGTTATTTCGAGCATGGATAGGTCCCACCATTCATCAGGAAACGGGAGACGCGTCGGAAGCTGATACCCTCTTCCACATAGTTCCATATAACGATTTTGTGCTTTTCATGGACTTTCCTGCCCATCGACTTGACTCGTTATTCTGTGACAGCTTTACGTTGTACTCGAGTTTCACCCTGTACTTCGCACAGGTTTATACTGATCCAGCGATCAGTTCTCTTCATGCTCTACACCGTGCGTGAACTGACACAGTACATCAAGCACCGGATTCAGGATGATCCGTCGCTCTGCGAGGTCTCTGTCAGGGGCGAGATATCCAATTTCACGCACCACACGTCAGGACATATATATTTCACGCTGAAAGACGAGCATAGCCAGTTAAACTGCGTCATGTTCCGTGGTGCGAATACAAAGCTTACGTTCAAGCCCGGGACCGGGCTGAAGGTGGTATGCAGCGGCGATATTACGGTGTACGAGAAAAGAGGCGTGTACCAACTGACGGTCTGGGATATTCAGCCGGACGGCATCGGTGCGCTCTATCAGGCATTCGAGCAATTAAAAGCGCAATTGTCTGAGCAGGGGTTCTTCGATCCTGCCCGCAAAAGACCGCTGCCGGTGTTTCCAAAGACGATCGGGATTGTCACATCCCGCACGGGTGCCGTGCTGCACGACATACTAAACGTCATCAGACGGCGTTTTCCTGCTGTGCGGATCATCCTTGCGCAGACACGGGTGCAGGGCGAGGGCGCGGCTGCCGAGATCGCAGGTGCGATCGGGCAGATGAATACATTGTCGCGCACAGACCCGATCGATGTGCTGATCGTTGCCAGAGGCGGCGGCTCGATCGAGGAACTCTGGCAGTTCAATGAACCTGAAGTAGCGGAAGCGGTCTTTCATTCCGAAATCCCGATCATATCCGCGGTCGGGCACGAGACTGATGTCACGATCTGCGATTTCGTTGCCGATATGCGTGCGCCGACGCCATCAGCGGCTGCCGAGATTGTGGTGCCTGACAGGGAGCAACTCCGGCAGCAGATCGCGGGGCATAAGATCAGACTCGATCATGCGATCCGGCGGACGGTCGAGATGTCCAGGGATCGGCTGGCGCATGCAGAGCGCGGTGTTGTGCATCCGAGTGACCGGATCAACCAGTTGCGGCAGTACATCGACGAACTGACACGGCAGATGTACACAACGGTTACGCACCGGCTACAACTGCGCAGGAAGGATCTCTCAATGCTCGGGGCGACGCTTCACGCATTAAGCCCGCTTAACCACCTGCAGCGCGGATACAGCATCGTTTTAAGGGCGCCTGATCGGACGGTCGTGAAGACCATAACGGATGTGTCCGCGGGAAGCGATCTCTGGATACTGGTAACGGATGGAAAGATCGGATGCCGGGTACGTGAAATAAAGGAGGGCTGGGACCATGAGTGAGAATGAGGATATTACATTTGAGGATGCGCTTTCCGAACTGGAAGATATCGTGCATGAACTGGAGGAGTCGGGATTAACGCTCGAAGACGCTCTTTTGAAGTTCGAGACCGGGGTTAAACTCTCAAGACTCTGCAACAAGGAACTGGACGATGCCGAGATGCGGATCGAGCAACTGACCGCGGACGAGGACGGGGTGCGAACAGAGCGCGTGGAGATCGAGTGAATCGGTGTATCAGTCCCGGAACCGCAACGTCTGCACATAATTCCGCTCCGCTTCGAAGATATCTGCGTAAAACTCGATCCTCGCTCGCCCGAAGCTTGCGGATGATCAGCGACGCGGTATCAGGATCGACCCCCCTCTTGCTGGTTTTGCGTTCTTTAGGAGGTTGACGCCCCAGCCATATCACACCCTGACTGAAAATCCGAGGCATTCACGGGGGGGTTGGTTGGTATTTATTTTATTTGGGATCTCAAAGTGATTAACAGTTCAAACATAAAGTTTTTGTGTGGGGGCA
>QBUV01000169.1 GCA_013572355.1 Candidatus Methanogaster sp. | reverse complement strand
CCGGCGTGGTGATGTGTGTTGCAACCGGGTGGTCGGTCATCGGAAGAATGCTGGCTCGTATGCCGGATGAGCATGCCAGTTCACGGATCGCTTCTGTCGGGGTGCAGCCCTTTCGGATCAGGTCTGACCGCAGGATATTATGGGTCGCACGATCCTTGTCCCCGATCCGCATGATTTCAGGGTGTCCGGCTCGTTTCAGCGATTCGTGGGTTGTGAATGTGTCGTCGCGGATGCCCCACCATTTTTCGGCATCGATTGTGTCTGCAAACAGGTACAGAACTGTGTCGATGTCAGGACAGACAAGGTTTCCAGAAACCCACGTATCCTCTGCCGTGTTCACGATCACTGTGATCTCTTCTTCTTTCGGTTTTTTGATATGTGATCTGGTTGTGAAGTTGTCCGGATGCTTGCGTTGTTCCGGGCAGCGGCAGAAGTAGGTTATCGATCCGGGTCTTGTCTCTGCTGCATCGGTTTCGAACGTCTGAAAAACTCGGAGGTTTACATACGCCTGTGGCAAGCCGACAGTCACTCGCCTACCGCAAGCCTTTTGTAGAAGTACTATCACTGTTTTGTTGACCTGATTATTACATCAGGGTCATTAGTAATATAAGTGAGGCATGATAAAAAATGGCAGGACAACTTGGAGGACAGCCAATATTCATTTTGCGTGAAGGAAGCGAAAGAACACGCGGAAGAGATGCACAGAACTCGAACATCATGGCTGCGAAGGCAGTAGCCGCTGCGGTACGCACCACGCTTGGACCAAAGGGAATGGACAAGATGCTCGTGGACGGACTCGGCGACATCGTCATCACAAACGACGGCGTCACCATCTTAAAAGAGATGGATATCGAGCACCCGGCAGCGAAGATGGTCGTAGAGGTCTCAAAGACCCAGGATGATGAGGTAGGGGACGGCACAACGACCGCTGCGGTTCTGACCGGAGAGCTCTTGAAGATGTCAGAAGATCTGCTGGACAAGGACGTACATCCAACGATCATCGCATCCGGGTACAGGCTTGCAGCCATCAAAGCTGACGAGATACTCGAATCGATCGCGACCAGTGTCGCATCAGATGACGAGGACGCACTTCTTAAGATCTCAAACACCGCGATGACCGGAAAGGGGATCGAAGGGGCAAGGGACAAACTTTCCAAACTCTGCGTTGATGCGGTTCGGTCGGTTGCAGAAGAGGATGATGGCAAGATGACCGTTGATATCGAGAATATCAAGGTTGAGAAGAAGGTTGGCGGCTCTGTTGAGGACTCTGAACTGATAAGCGGCATGATCATCGATAAGGAGCGGGTACACCCGAACATGCCAAAGAAGGTCGAAAGCGCAAAGATCCTACTGTTGAGCACTGCGGTCGAACTGAAGAGCACCGAAGTGGATGCAGAGATCCAGATCACATCGCCTGACCAGCTACAGTCATTCCTGGATCAGGAAGAGAAGATGCTCAGGGGTATGGTCACAAAGATCACTGAAAGTGGTGCAACCGTTCTCTTCTGCCAGAAGGGAATCGATGACATGGCGCAGCATTTCCTTGCAAAGGCAGGGGTCATGGCAGTTCGCAGGTGCAAGAAGAGCGATCTCGATAAACTGGCAAAAGCAACAGGTGCTAAGAACATCACGAATCTCGATGAGATCGAGGCTACCGATATCGGTTCAGCAGATCTGGTTGAGGAGAAGAAGATCGGCGGCGGGAACATGGTCTTTGTAACCGGTTGCAAGAACCCGATGGCGGTATCGCTGATACTGCGCGGTGGAACCGAGCATGTGGTCGATGGGCTGGAGCGTGCGCTTGAAGATGCTCTGCGTGTCGTGGGCGTCACGATCGAGGACGGAAAACTTGTGTCGGGCGGCGGATCGCCAGAGGTCGAACTCTCGCTGAAACTGCAGGAGTACGCAAACACTTTGACCGGCAGAGAGCAGCTGGCAGTGAACGCATTCGCAAATGCGCTTGAGATCATCCCGAGGACGCTTGCAGAGAATGCAGGACTCGATCCGATCGATAAACTGGTTGAGATGACGAGCCAGCACAAGGACGGCAATATCCATGCAGGACTTAATGTATTCACCGGCGATATCGTTGATATGTGGGAATCAGGCATCGTTGAGCCGCTGCGTGTCAAGACGCAGGCGATCAGTTCTGCTGCAGAGGCAGCTGTCATGATCCTGCGGATCGACGACGTTATCGCATCCAGAGGAGAGCCAATGCCAGCAGGTGGCGGCGGCGGAATGCCTCCAGGCATGGAAGGTATGGGCGGAATGGAAGGCATGTACTGAAGCGTGGTAACCCACGCACCCCTTTTTCTTTTTGCATCTATTTTTTTGCAACTTTTGGCAGTATGATCGAATCTAAGATAGTTTCGGCAAACGTGTGTGCAGGCATCAAACACGAATGCGGACAAATGCCCCGAATTGCACGAATTTGGCTGCCATAAAATCAGAAGTGTTTTCACTAAAAATTTTGATTGCGCCGATTTATCCACAACCCAATGTCACTCGCGTGACCTGACAACCTCATGCAACACCCGATAAACGATCGCCTTTTAATAGGGAACAGGTCAAGAAAGGAAGAGTGAAATGACGCAAGTAGCAATAACCGATACCACGCTCCGTGATGCGCACCAGTCTCTGGTCGCAACCCGGATGCGGACCCGGGATATGCTCCCGATCGCAGAGAAACTGGATAGCGTCGGCTTCTTCTCGCTTGAGGTCTGGGGCGGCGCAACTTTTGATGTCTGCATCCGGTTCTTGAATGAAGACCCGTGGGACCGGCTGAGAAGCCTTGCGGCGGAGATCCGGGACACTCCGCTTCAGATGCTCCTTCGGGGGCAGAATCTTGTCGGGTACCGGCATTATCCCGACGATCTTGTCGTCAAATTCGTTGAAAAATCGGCAGAAAATGGAATCGAGATATTCAGGGTCTTCGATGCCTTAAATGACATCAGGAACATGGAAGTCTCCATCAGAACAGCAAAGAAAACAGGTGCGCACGTTCAGGGGGCGATCAGCTACACGATAAGCCCTGTGCACACGATAGAGACGTTTGTCAAGTTCGCAACAGAACTGGCATCGCTTGATTGTGACTCTATCTGCATAAAAGATATGGCAGGTCTCATCTCGCCGCACGCCGCTTATGACCTTATCAAGACACTCAAGGACGAGGTCGGGCTGCCGGTTGACCTGCATTCGCACAGCACCAGCGGGATGGCGCCCATGAGCTACATGGCTGCCTGCAAGGCAGGGGTCGATATTCTGGATACCGCATTCTCCCCGTTTGCAGGCGGCACATCCCAGCCGCCGACAGAGACTGTGGTTGCAGGGCTTGACGGAACACCATACAATACCGGTCTTGACCTTGCTTTATTGACAGAGATAAAGGAGTATTTCGACGGGGTAAAAGAAAAATACATGGGCATCCTCGATCCGGTATCCGAGAAGATCGACACGAGCGTCCTGATCCACCAGATACCAGGAGGAATGCTCTCAAATCTGGTATCGCAGCTCAAGGAACAGAACGCAATGGATCGATATGGCGATGTACTCAGGGAGATGCCGAAGGTGCGGGAGGATCTTGGCTATCCACCGCTTGTAACGCCGACCAGCCAGATCGTGGGCACCCAGGCGGTCATGAACGTCCTGATGGGCGAGCGGTACAAGGTCATACCAAAAGAGGTGCGGGACTATGTTCGCGGCATATACGGAAGACCTCCTGCGCCGATTAACAAGCAGCTGCTTGCAAAGGTGCTTGGCGATGATGTGGCTGTAACGTGCCGACCTGCCGACCTGCTCCCGCCTGAACTTGAGATGCGGACACGGGAAGCAGAGAAACTCGGAATTGTCAGGAAAGAGGAGGATATCCTGACTTATGCTCTGTATCCACAGATTGCTCCGAAGTTCCTTATGGGCGAGGCAGAGGAAGAGAAGTTACAGCCGGCAGTGGCAACCGGCGGCAGTGGAGTTCATGCTCCTGCCGGAATATTTAACAAATTCAAGGTGGTTGTCGATGGGGAGACGTTCGTTGTCGAGGTCGAACCGACCGGGACTGGCGAGATGGCTGTGGCTGCCGATGATGCGAATCCAGCCCCCACATCTGTGGAAGGCGGGATAACAAGCAACATGCAGGGGATGGTTCTCGGGCTGAAGGTTACAAAAGGGGACGCGGTCGAGGAGGGCGATGTCGTTGCAGTGATCGAGGCTATGAAGATGGAGACCAACATCCATTCCCCGCACAGCGGGATCGTCAGGGAGATCTTCGTCTCTGAAGGCGCTACTGTGGGTGCAGGGGCTAATCTCATGTCTGTCTACTAAAAGGAGTGTTTTTACTTTGTTTAACACGATACTGGTTGCGAACCGGGGCGAGATCGCCATAAGGGCGATGAGGGCATGTCGCGAGATGGGTATAGCGACTGTGGCGGTATATTCGGAGGCAGACAAACACGCGTTATTCGCAAAGTACGCTGACGTTGCTCACTGCATCGGACCTCCACCGACAAGCCAGAGTTACCTCATGATCGACAGGATTCTTGATGTCGCGGAGAAGACCGGCGCAGACGCGATCCACCCGGGATACGGATTTCTTTCCGAAAATTCGGTGTTTGTAAGCGAATGCGAGAAGGCGGGAATCGTCTTCATAGGTCCGTCCAGCAAGTCTATGGAAGCTTCCGGCAGCAAGATCGCTGCCAGGAAGGCGATGGAAAAGGCAGGCATTCCAATCATCCCTGGAATCTCTGCCGGAATCGATGATCCCGAGTCCACACTCGATGATGCGGAGAAGATCGGGTACCCGGTCATCGTGAAAGCATCGGCAGGCGGCGGCGGGATCGGGATGAAGATCGCAAAGAACGCTGACGAGTTGAGGAATGCCATCGATTCGACCCGGGCAGTGGCTGAATCGGTGTTTGGCGATGCTACCATCTTTATGGAGAAATACCTGCACCAGCCAAGACATATCGAGTTCCAGATCCTTGCGGATTCTCATGGAAATACGATCCACTTAAACGAGAGGGAGTGTTCGATACAGCGTCGCCACCAGAAACTGATCGAAGAGTCGCCATCGCCGGTCATGACCCCGGAACTTCGGGAAGAGATGGGCAGGACGGCAGTTCTGGCGGCTGAGGCATTTGGTTACACCAATGCAGGGACTGTGGAGTTCATCTACTCTGACGGGGACTTCTATTTCCTCGAGATGAACGCGAGACTACAGGTGGAGCATCCGATAACCGAGATGGTGACCGGGCTTGATATCGTAAGAAGGCAGATAAGAATCGCAGCAGGCGAGGAACTGGATCGCAGGCAGGAGGATATCACCATCAACGGATGGGCGATCGAGTGCAGGATCAATGCCGAAGATCCGATGAACGATTTCGCTCCATCACCTGGAAGACTCACGCGGTACCGATCACCAGGAGGTCCTGGGATACGGGTGGACAGCGGCGTATATATGGGCTATACGATCTCCCCGTACTACGACTCGATGGTATCCAAACTGATCGCATGGGGTGAACACAGAATTGAAGCCATAGAACGGATGCGCCGGGCACTCTACGAGTACGTCATCATCGGCGTTACAACAAACATCCCGTTTCACAAGGCGGTACTCGGAAACCCGCACTTCATAAGAGCCGAACTCACGACACACTTCATCGATGACTTCAACATACCGGCAGAGGTTGCCACTGTGGTGGAACGGGAGAAAGTGAAGGGAGCGACCCTTGCTTCTGCCATAAGTGCGGATGACCGGAAGGTTGCGGCGATAACCGCTGCTGTGCAGACATACATGAGTGGCTCCACTTAAATAGGGGGCAATTAATCATGAAATCGGAACAAAAAATCTTAGAAATGCTAAAAGAAAACCCTGAAGAGTTTGTTTCAGGTGAAGACCTATCAGAGGCTTTAAACATCTCGCGGACGATGGTCTGGAAGCATGTCAAGGCACTGCGGGACCGTGGGTATACAATCGAATCGGTCACAGGTAAGGGTTATATGCTCAAAGGCATTCCTGATCTGCTCCTGCCTGCTGAAATCGAAAAAGGGCTCAAAACCGAGTTTGTTGGCAGGCAGATACATCATTTCGATGAACTGGACTCCACCAATATGCGAGCCAGAAAGATCGCCGCAGATAGCCCAAACGGAACCGTCGTCATCGCAGAGGAACAGTTCGAAGGCAAGGGCAGGACTGGTGGGGCGTGGGCATCTCCGCCCGGCGGGATATATCTTTCGATCATCTTAAAGCCGGACATCCCTCCCGACCACATCCACAGACTGACGCTTGTTACAGGAGTTGCGGCTGTCGAAGTCTTAAATGAACTTGGGCTTAATGCAGAGATAAAGTGGCCCAACGACATACTCATAAACGAGAAGAAGGTCTGCGGCATCTTAACCGAGATCGATGCAGAGGCAGATGCCATGAACTATGTAATCATCGGGATCGGGGTCAACGCCAATACCGGGCTCGATCTGCTCCCGCCGATCACAATGCTGCAGGCAACGTCGCTTAAAGAAGAGACCGGACAGGTTGTGGACAGGATAGCGATCACGCAGAGGTTTCTGGAGCGTTTCGAGCAGTACTATGCAGCATTCCTGACGGATGGTTTTCCTTCTGTCCTCAAGCAATGGAGGGCGTATTCATCCACGATCGGGCGGAGGGTGAAGATCGTAACAAGGTTCAGGACGATTCTTGGTGAGGCGGTCGGCATCGACCACGACGGGGCATTGATCGTGGAACTGGACGACGGCACAGTCGAGAAGGAGATCACTGGTACGTGTTTCCA
Source organism: Candidatus Methanogaster sp. (assembly GCA_013572355.1). GTDB lineage: Archaea > Halobacteriota > Methanosarcinia > Methanosarcinales > Methanogasteraceae > Methanogaster_A. The sequence goes on along the minus strand of QBUV01000169.1, from coordinate 550 downwards.
TCTGTGAATGGGCTTAGACCGAAAGATTGCGGACATCGACCCCGATTTCGTCCGCAACTTCAAAGCACGGGGTTTATGAAGTGGAGTTTACCAGCCAGAGACTAACGTCTCAATATTGAATAGGTATATAAAAAAAGAAAGGAGTTAATTACTCCTTTCGTCTCCTGAGTGCAACCAACCCTATCAAGCCGATGCCGACAAGGGCAATAGTTGTAATTTCCGGAATCGGTACTACCGTTGCTATGGTTGTGGTATTTAGCCACATGGAAGTACTCCCATAAGCACAACCGTCAGATATCTGCAACGGGTACTTTTCATAGGTCGTTATTCCCGACTGTGGCTCAACCATAAATGTGAAGTTATATGTAATATTTGGTGACACGGGCGTCCAGTTGCCGCTACCAGTTCTACTCAACACACCGGTGTCAACTCCATATCCAGTGAGATTCGCAAGTAAGGAATCATTCAGCGTGTCGAAAGAAATGGTATGGGTTGCACCGATGGCCGTGGATGTGTTTACCGTGATTATATAGGTTCCGATTTTTCCAAC
>QBUV01000168.1 GCA_013572355.1 Candidatus Methanogaster sp. | reverse complement strand
GGGCGGTATCGATGTAAATGTTGGCGTGTGTGCGGAACTGCTGACCGACCGCAGGTATTTGCTCCTGAGGGGGGAGTTTCAGTTTTGGTGGATGCCGCGCTGCGACTATGCTCTGATATCGCCTCCAATCCTCTAAAGATTCGCTCAATTCTCTTAGATGGGATAGTATTCTCATTTAAACCCCCGCTAAAAACTTTTTATTCAGGTATTCAGCAGTTGTTTTGAAATCAAGATAGTTTGAAATGGTTTCGGATTCGTATTCTACGTTTTTAGTTCTATCTCTCAAAAATACCGCTTTGCCACCCTTCAAGACTTCGTACTGGAACTCGATTGGGGCATGGTTCAGAATTTTCACATCGAATTCAGACCTCGGCTTTATTCGCCGTTCAAGCTCTCTTGCAACCTGCATCTCAAATTTAAATCTTGCATAAGGATTCAGTTCTTTGGAGATTAATAAAGCAACGTCTATATCATTGAAATCGTCATTATGGGCATAAGAGCCAAAGACGTAAGCTACACTCACGTAATCGAACCCGGATACGATCTTTCCGATTTCGTCCATGACTTCTTTTTTGTCCGGCATTTTTGTGTCTCATTGTTTCTGTTCTTATTGAACTTGATTTCGCATGGTCGTCCCCAATCCACAGATACATACCCATCGCACATCTCTTCGCCCCACTCCGATATAAATTTCTCTGCCCAAACTTCACACGCACCACCCCCGCCCCGCCCACAGCGTCGCCGATGTCCACAGCACCGGCACACACCCCATGCTCACCCGCCGACGATCACAGTCCCCAGAAAATCCCCTCGAATCGCATCGATCACGCTCCTTGGGTATCTCCCGTTTACGACCCGGCAGTCAAGCGACCTCGAAATCAGCAGTCGTGGCAATTCGAGATCGACACATGTCTCACCCATCGCGAGTAACTCCCGAGCAGTAATCTCAGAAACGAGTGCACCATCCCGGAGTATCCCGTCCACATCTGTCGCCTTTATGAACGCGGCACCCAACCGTGACGCAATCCAGCCAGCGATCGTATCTGATGTGGCGTTCCACGTGTGTTCGATCCCGCTACATTCCCCGCTACCCTCTCCGCCATCAGATCTCTTCAGTAGATCATAAACGAGAAGAACCGATACACCTGCCCGGATCGATTCCTCGCCGGTATCTGTGACCAGTGAAGCTTCCGTCCCGTCTGCAAGATAATGCCCGTACTGATCCATCGCAAGAACCGCCATCCAGTGTGCGGCTTCGTCAGAGATGCTGTACGCGTCGCTTGCGGTTCGCACGGTATCTGCAAACACGCCGCCGCCCGGAACGATGAGGATGCGCTCTTCTTTGTCAGATGCGTACCTGTGAAGCACACGCACCAGTTCCCGTGCACTTTGTATCAGACTCCCGCCAATCTTTATCACGATCAAGCTATTCACCTCTGCCTCATGATGATCGCATCCTCGCCGTCACGGTAGTACCCATACTCCATTCCTGTGACCACGAACCCGAGCCGCTGATAGAACCGCACAGCTCTGAGGTTGTGATTCCTGACCTCAAGTATGATGTCCCGGATCTTCTTCTGGTGAAATGCAGCAATAACGCCTTTCATCAACTGAGTGCCGACACCGAGCCCCTGGTACGCGTCTCGCACCGCTATCGAAAAGACCCTGCAATACACACCATGCTCGCCGACCGCTGTCATCCCTGCCACAAATCCGACCACCGAGCCCCGGTCTTCTGCGACAAAGAACGTATCCTCATTTAACTCGTAGAGACTCATGTACAGATACGGATCGTGCTCGCTGAACTGTTCATGTTCGATCTCGATCACACCAGCGAAATCGCGCGGCTTAAATCTGCGTATGATGATCATTTTTTGCGCCGAACCACCCTTGACTGGAGATGGCGTCTCGGGAAGATCTCATGCACCATCCCGGTGCCGTGCCTCTCTCCAATTATCGCTCGCAGTTCAACCTCGTAATCGGATTTCTCGATCTTCTCGCTCTCATCTTCAGCAATCTCGAGATGATCGCTCACCAGCGCATCCACCGCGCGCCTCCCGTATCCGAGTAGCGGTCTTACGTACATGCAGCCGTAGCGATCCTCGATGCGCCGTGCATCCGGTAGCTTGAGCATCGGAACGCGGTCATCTCTCCGTGTCCCGTCAGCGATGGTTCCATGCCCGGCCGCCGCAGACGAAAGCGCGCAACCATGGAGGTGATTGATCGCGCGGTTCGGATACCCGTCACTGACCGCAATCTCGCATGCAGACTCAAGGATTGCGCCATCGATCCGCAACACTTCGTGAGGAAACCCAAGTTCTGATGCGACCTTTGCCGCGGGTTTCCAGGTCTCCCTGAATCCGAAGTTGCAGGTCGCAAGCGTTACATCAAAAAAAGGCTCAAGCAGTATCGCTGACAGCGAACTATCCTTCCCGCCACTGAACAGAACGAAGATATCCATTCAGATATGTTTAATTTTCATTTCCCGCTTTTTCGGCTGTATCTGCTGGAGCAGCACCTTCAATTTCGCGTCATCGATCATAGTCTGCAAACGTCCGGACTGCGCAAGCGATATGAGTTGCATCTCAACCTGCTCTGCCAGTTGCGGACGCGCCAGCTTCAGTGACGTCAACCGCTCCCTCGCATCAGGGGTCAGGATCTGCCTGAGAATCGTCTGCTTCGCCTCATTTACCTGCTGCTGCTGTGCCTGCTGCTGCGCAGCCTGATGCTGAGTGCCGGCTTGCTGCTGCTGCATCTGCTCGAGCCGCCGCCGTTTAATCTCCTCAAGTTCACCAGACATGGTTATTCACTTGATTCCTGCTGTTTTACCTCGTAAGCGGTATTATCCAGAAATCGCTGCCCATCGGGAGTCGTAGCACGCCCTTCTTTCACTGTTTTGACATATCCGATCTTTTCCAGTTGCTGGACAACCTTTCGTAGGATAGCTCCGCTTCCTTTTCTGAATGATGGCGGCATCGTTCCGTTGCGCTCCTTTCCGCCATATTTTGACCGTAACCTCGAGACTCCGATCGGTCCATCAGTCTGTATCTGCCGTAGCACTGCAGCGCACCGCACATACCACCAGTCCGCATCAACAGGCGGCATCTGCTTATGCGCGCCCGTCTTTACATATCCTGCCCACTCCGGGGGTTTGATCTCATCGCTTGCTTTCAGTTTCTGTGCAGCGCACATTATCAGTTCGCTTGCTGGTACGTCGTATGCCGTTGTCATGCAATCCACATTGTATTCCAACACGGATAAATTAACCTATCGGCTGTTTGGGTCATCTGAACTGTCACCATCTGGTTCTGACAGTCCCTCTATAGGGTTTCACATCGGATGCGTTTCGATCTCCCGCTATTGTAATCTGCAAAATGCAAACCATTTTGCCTCCGACCCTCTCCCACCTCATGCTCTCCTCAGTCCATCCACTCATTGCAAAGTATGAATTCTATTTATAAAATCCACTTTGTCAAAATCAGAATCAAATGATACGATTTCACTGATCTTCATATTATCCATGATGGCGATTGAAACGGCATCCGCAAGCGATAGTGTCCCATCGTATCTGAGAAAGATGCCCATACTTTCAGAAAGCAGGCCCCTGTCGATGTATATAATCTCACAGTTGTCTGTGAAGTAATTATACAAATTATAAGCAACTTTTCCGCCACTTCTCCTGCCAATCTCAGTTACAACTTCCGAGATGATAAAACTGGATACGACATTGGTGTTAGTCTCGATATACTCTGATAGCTCGAGGGCTTTTTCATACCACTGGTCTTTTGTATCTGCTATGGCGATATAATAGGACGAATCAACAAAAATCATTCATTCACCGCGCTGAATTCTCTTTTTTGCAGATACGGAATCTCCTCCTCCTTCAATCAAACCCACAATGTCCTTAAACTGCATCTTCTTCCGCGGCTTTACCTTTATTTCATGGTTGTCAAGAGTCCAGCTCAGGATGTCGCCGGGGTTGATGCCGAGCGATCTTCTGATCTCTGCCGGGATTATTGTTGAATTTCCACTTGATATTTTGGTTTCACTGATCATGTGTGAATCACTAAGTACTACAGCATTTGCTAAGCATAAATACTTATCGTAGTGGCAAGAGTTGGTTTTGTCGGAGATGGGGTGTTGCGGCGGCATTCACTCCTGAGAGCCAGCCACAAGTTTGTCAAAGCCGCAACGACCAAGAAGCGTCTGTACCTCAGAAAGCGCTTCCGGATATTTATGAACAGTCTCCGGCAGAGCATCCATCCCGAGCCGCTCCCGCTTCTCCTTAACCACGTCGTTGATCGGCACGGCATGACCGCACTCGAGCACCAGTTGGCTGACCTTTCGGTGCGCGGGAAGCATGATCCCCTCGTGCACAGCGATCTCCCTGATCGCAAGAATCGCATCAGCGATCTTGATCTCGCGTGGGCAGCGCTCCTGACATGTGTAACAGGTGGTGCACAGCCAGAGGTCAGGGTCTTGCAGTACGTCTCTTCCCACGCGTGCATCTCTGACGATCTTTCGCGTGACCATTTCCGTGTAGCGTCCCGACGGGCAGCTTCCGCTGCATGTGCCGCATTGCAGGCACGCGAGTACAGAAAGACCCGCGTCTTTCAATGCGTCTGATATGCTTGATGGGGTCGTTTTCATTCGCATCGCATCACTTCCTCTTCCGTAACCTTGAGATACCGCCATTCCTCTGTCCTTTTGTATTCCTTGTATTCCGCAATGCTGAAGTTTGTTCTATCGTATATTTTAAGTATCCCGGTAGCATTGATCGATCGTATATACGCAACCATGCGGAGACTGGCACAATGGAAGAAATAACCGTAGAAGCTCTAAATTCAGAAAAATTCACAGAACAACAGGTACGTGCGATATCCGAAACCGTCGGAGATGGTCTTGCGATAAACGCACTCTCAGGAGGCGTAGATTCATCCGCGGTCACCATGATTGGGCACCGCGCTCTCGGAGACCGCCTCAAGACGTATTTCATCGATAACGGCATCATGAGGCAGGGAGAACCGGAGTGGATCGTCTCGGTCTTCAAAGACCTTGGCGTACATGTGGAGGTCATCGATGCCAGAACCGAGTTCTTCGATGCAATGAGCGGGATCACGGACCCTGAAGAGAAGCGGGAGGCGATCACCCAGACATTCTACAAGGATGTCTTTGGCAGGCTCGTTAAGGAGAGCGGGGCAAAGCACCTCCTGCAGGGAACGATTCTTACAGACGTGGATGAGACCGTTGCAGGAATCAAGAGGCAGCACAACGTCTTTATTCAACTCGGAATCGATCCGGAGAAGACGTTCGGCTACAAGATCGTAGAACCGCTGATACAGCTGCGAAAGGACGGTGTTCGGAGGGTTGCAGAAGCCCTTGGTTTGCCAGAGGAAATCTACAACAGGATGCCGTTTCCAGGACCGGCTCTCGCTGCCCGCGTGATCGGCGAAGCCACACCTGAGCGGATCGAGACCGTCAGGCAGGCAACAGTGATCCTTGAAGGAGAACTGGCAGATTCCGGGGCTTTCCAGTACATGGCGATCCTGCACGAGGACCGGGTCACAGGCATGAGAAACGGAGAGCGGGACTACGGCATGCAGATCGAGATCAGGTGCTGGGAGAGCGTTGATGCAAGAACCGCAAGACCGACGAGACTGCCTTATGATCTGCTGGAACGCCTTGCTGAGCGGATCACAAGCGAGGTTCCCGGTGTCGTGAGCGTAACGTACGGCATTGCGACAAAGCCGCCATCGACGATGGAAGTGGTTTAGCTACTCGCAGATGATTCAGGATTCAGGTGTGCAAGATGACAACAAAACGAATAATCCCATGTCTCGATACAACCTTTGACGAGAGCGGTAAAGCCGTGGTCGTCAAGGGAATCGAATTTGAGAGCCTGCGGTATGCGGGCGACCCGGTAGAACTTGCCAGACGGTACGTAGAGCAGAAAGCCGATGAACTGGTCTTCCTCGACATTTCAGCCTCGACCGATGACAGAGCCACGATGACCGACGTGATCAGAAGGGTTGCTGACGAGGTCACAATCCCGTTCTGCGTCGGCGGCGGAATTGCGAGCTTCTCAGACTTTAAGCGGGTGCTTGGTGCAGGCGCAGACAAGGTCGGGATCAACACCGCAGCAGTCAAGAACCCGGAACTGATCAAGGAAGTCGCAGGCGCGTTTGGGTCTGAGAAGATCGTCGTTGCGATCGACTGCAAGCGCAGGTTCGAGGGAGGCGATGGAAAGACGGCAGTTAAGCTCGAAGACGGACAGAGCGCATGGTACGATGTCGTCATATACGGCGGCAAAGAACTCACCGGAATCGACGCCATCAAGTGGGCGCAGAAGATGCAGGACTTTGGTGCTGGCGAGATACTGCTCACGAGCAAGGATCGGGACGGGACAAAGGACGGCTACGACATTCCTGTGACAAAAGCGATCTCAGAAGCCGTGGATATTCCTGTGATCGCATCAGGCGGCGTCGGCACGATGGATCACATCTATGACGCGTTTGTCAATGGGGCGGATGCGTGTCTTGCGGCGAGCATATTCCACTACGAGACCTACACTGTGGGTGAGATCAAGGAGTATCTGAGAGGACGCGGGATGGGGTGAAAGCCCCGGTCTTCGATGTTTTCCAGACCCCCGAACGGGTCATGCTCCAGATGAGGGATTCTCAGGTCCCCTTCCAGAATGTCGAATCGCGGACAGAACCTCTCAAGAGTTTTTCGCTACCAATTCTGCCAACAAATCACAAATCCTGTCAAAGGTTACCCCGTTGACGCGTCCGAATGTTTTCACCGCGATTGACTGGGCAAGCGTGTAAATCTTATCGACGCGAACGCGACTTGGGCGTCTGAGGCTTCCAATTTCCAGATCACTGGAAGTCATCGTAAATCCATAGTCAGAAGGCTGTAGATTCGATGTCATCGCCACGACCACAATATCATCGGTTTTTCTGTTGTACCCATCATTGGACATAATGATGACCGGACGGCGTCGTTGCGACGACAGATCCGTGAATGGAATCGGAATCAGGACGATATCCCGTTGATCAAGCATCGTTCCATTCCTCATCATCAATCGGATTATCCCAGAATTCGAGTGTACTTTCGGATGCTTGCATCAGATCGCTGAAGTCGTCCGGAAACGCCCGTACAACGAAAAGGACAACCCGAGTCCCCTTTGAGAGGGGGGTTTTCAGCTCCAACCTTCCGCCATCCAAAATCTCGTATTTGAGCGCGGTCTGGTGCATGAATTTGGTATTGGTGGTTCTGATATATTATGCTATGGCGCGGTCGTGTAGGGCGGAAGCAGGTTTACTATCATCGATGCCACCTGCGAGGATGCGGGATGGGGTGAAAGCTCCGCCCACGTCACGCTCGGAGTGAATTATAGGACATCCATGAAACGTTGGGTTGGACTTTCTATTTATTT
>QBUV01000167.1 GCA_013572355.1 Candidatus Methanogaster sp. | reverse complement strand
TTAAGTCGTTATAGCACTATAAAGCCGCATTTACAAAAGAATTCCTTAAAGTCCTAAAAAAAGATAAAGAAAAAGGACATAACTACTTTTGAAAGGTTGGAATCGAAGATTGGAGGGATAATGTCTCAGCCCATGCGCTATAAGCCTTTGAAGGGTGAACTGAAAGGGTTGCGGCGGGCGCACGTCAGACCTTTTGTCGTCGTGTTCAAAGTAGAGGGTGACACTGTGGTGTTCGTTTCGTTCAAGCACCACGATAAGTCATATAGCGCTGGCGTGTAAAGTCGGGAAAAGATGTTGAACACTCGGAATGTCTATGTTCTCGACGGCTTCCAATCCCCTTTTATAAGCGCCTCAGGTCTCATAGGGTTCATCACAAGTCAGTCAGATGTTTCATCATCGGCGCCGCTTGCCACCAGCCGCCACTTCCCCGGTTTTCAGTTTCAGAACCACTTTCCAGCCGTACGTACCGCATGAGCGATCAGATCGGCGCAGGACTCCATGTCCGCAAGCGACAGGACCTCAACCGGCGAGTGAAGGTATCGCGTCGTGACACTGATCACGCCTGCCGGTATTCCTGCACGAGTCAGACTGATCGCGGTCGCATCGGTGGTGCCGCCGTCTGATACATCCAGTTGGTACGCGATCTTGTTCTTCTCCGCAGTCTCTCGCAGCCACGCCAGCACCTTTGGATGCGTGATCACACCCCTTCCGCCGGCATCCATCACCGTGATTGCCGCACCCTTGCCAACCTCCATCGCGGACTCGTCTTTGGTGATGCCCGGATGATCGCCTGCTATGCAAGTATCGATTGCGATCGCAACATCCGGATCGAGTCCGAATGCAGCCGTTCTCGCGCCTTTTAAGCCCACCTCTTCCTGAACCGTGAAGACTGCATGTACGGTCGGCTTGATATCGCTGATCCGCTTCATCACCTCAATAAGCAGTGCCGCACCAGCGCGGTTATCGAGTGCCTTTCCGGTAACGCGGTCACCTGCAAGTCTCACAAGGTTCTGGTCGATTGAGACCGAGGTTCCGATCTCGATGCCCATGCTAGCGACCTCGTCTGCCGATGATGCACCGACATCGATGAACATGTCCTTGGATTCCACCGGCTTCTTCCTCTCGTCTTCTTTCATGACGTGCGGGGGCTTTGACCCGATCACGCCAAAACATGGATCTTTTGAGTGGACGATGACTCGCTGGTTTAACAATGTCTGATCAAACCAACCGCCGACCTTCACGAACTTCAGGAAGCCGTTATCATCGATATGCTTGACAGCAAACCCGATCTCGTCGATATGTGCAGCAAGCATGATGCTCGGGGTGGTACCCTTCTTCGTAACGATCAGGTTTCCGGGCACGTCCACCCGAACATCCCCGTACGAGGATAGTTCCTGGCGGACAATCGCACGAACGTTGCCCTCGTATCCGGAGATCCCGTGAGCGTCTGATAGCCGCTGCAACAGATCGTACATGACTATCCGAACAGTGCACCAAGTCCTGCCATGCCAGACTCTTCTTCTTCCTTCTTCTCTTCTTCTGGTGCCTCTTCGACAACCGGTGCTGCTTCGGCAGCCGCTGATGCTGCTGGAGCCGCTCCACCTGCTGCTACTGCAACCGGCGCCACCGCTGCCTGCGCGATCGCACTCTCGATATCTACGTTCTCGAGTGCTGCGACAAGTGCCTTTGCTCTCGAAGCGTCCACGTCGATGCCTGCTGCACCGAGTATGCTGGTGATTCCTTCCTCAGTTATCTCTTTTCCAGCGCTGTTCAACATTAATGCTGCATATATATATTCCATATTTAGTACACCTCTTGTTTAGTATTATCTTATCCGAAAAGAAGACCAAGCCCTTCTGCCGCTTCCTCTTCTTTCTCTTCTCCCTCTCCTTCCACGTTTTCCTCTACCGCTTCCTCTTCAGTCTCCGCCTCTGTTGCAGAAACTGCCTCTTCCGCCCATGCGCCTGCCCCTGCCATGAGCAGCCCCTGGAGCGATTCTCCAAGCGCATCCGGATCTGTTATGCTTCCTGCGAGCGCCATCGCATTCAACTGCGCCTTTAATAGCAGCAGATCGATGATAGCCGGTACAGGCACAGCAGAGTTTATAGCGAGGTTTCTCGCATCAGAAGCCGCCTTTGCAAGCAGTGTCGGAACCGTTGCCGGGGTTGGGTATGCGATTACGATCGCGAGATTGAATGCACTTGTTGTCGCTGTCGCGATATCGGATGCGTACTTCACCTCATCGATATCCAGTGCATCTGCCTCCAGAATCATGCCGTTGTCATATACAGAACGGAGATCGAACCCGACAGTCATCGGGTATATCTCGAGCCGTGTGAGCATCTCAGAGAGCGCACGCGATACTGCCTCGCCTTCGTGTGCAACAACCTTGGTCTCACGGATCACGACTTTCCCTTTATCGATTCTGGCTGGTATTCCAGCGTTCTGCAGATCGCCCACGATCGGTCCCGGTGCAAAGGAGGTTGGACCCCCCTCGACTGTAATGTCGGCTGGTGCAATAGCACCTGCCCTGATCGGAGCCTCTGTTTTACTGGACTTAAGCAATTGGAAGAGTTTGAAAGGGTTTAAATCCGTGAAAATAAGCGCGGTCTGGTCGCCAACAGACGATCCTATAGGACTTAGATCGCTGTTAGATTCATCGAGAGCCCGGTGTATGAGGTTATTTCTATAAATACGTATCTTCACAACATCCTTCATGCTGCGGCGCATCTCTTGCAGTTGCTTTGCCGGTATGTCGCGAATTCCTGCAACCCCGACGACCGAGTATTCGCTGACCAACTGCTTGATGCTCTCGATCTCGTCGATCTTCCACTGCGGAACGTGTGCTGTGCGGTGTTCTGTCGCTGCATCCGTAGCCATCACAATCACCTCACCCTCGCTGATTTGCCCATCGTTGTGGTCACATAGATGGATTTGATGTTCTGCACACCCTTGTCCAGCACCTGTTCGAGTCTGGTGACCACGGCTTCGGTGTTCTCTGCGATCTCTTCTGCTGGCATATCTCGCCGCCCGATAGGGGCATGGAAGGTCATCCGATCCTTTGACCTGAGTTTTATGCTGCTCCGGGTTTTGTGGATGATCTGGGCGACGTCCTTGTCAGGCGTCAGCGGCTCAGGCATCTTGCCCCTCGGACCGAGAATCTTACCGAGAATCTTACCGATGACTGGCATGTATGCGACATCTGCAATGAAGAAGTCGTAGCTTTCAGCGAGGTCCCTTGCCTTGTTCTTATCATCGCCATAATCCTCGATCGTTTCAGGATCGATGATCAGGTCCGCGCCCGCACCCTTCGCCAGTAGCGCAGTCTCTCCGCGTGCGAAGACTGCAACCGAGATCGGTCTGCCAAGCCCGTGCGGGAGTATAATCTCCTCGTCCACACGGAACCGCGGCTGGCTCAGATCAAGATTCTTCAAATTGATCGCCAGATCCATGCTTTCCGTGAAATTCCTGGACGGAGAGTCATCCAGTACCGCGTTAACAGCGTTTATTGTTTGTTCGTTCATGAATCCACCATCGTAGTCGTATCGACTCTTCGGTCTGCTACGAATGAGTTATATTACACTGTCGGGTTGTACTTTAATGTATCGGTCGAGGCAGCTTTGTGTACAGTCCCCAAACCGCAAACACACGAAACCAAAATGCTCCCAAATGCTCTTGAAAGTCGTACTTGAAAGAGTTTATACGGGGCCACTATTCAAAAACGTGGCTGCACCCTATAAACGGGCATATCACATAAATTCCGACCAGAACGAATAGAACCCATGCAAACCAGTTACACGATCCACAGAATTCGGCATAATGTGCCGCGATTGTGAAGATAAAGACCGCAGCGAGCAGCATCAGTATCCTCATCGATCTGACCTTAGGATACTGTACGTTGCTGATCATCAGCACCGATAACATGACAAATATGCCAGTCCCAGCGATCGCCAGATACTGCGAATCCACGAGATACAGCGAGAGCACAGCGAATGTGCCTGCCGCCGTGATCGGAAGACCGCGAAACACAGGGAGATCGATTATACCGAACCTGACAAGCCGAAGCGTCCCGCAAATTAGGTATGCGGCAGAGACTGCGCATACGAGGGCGTGATTGTAATCGCTGGCAATCGCATAATAGATGACAGCAGGAGCCACGCCGAAGGAGATGATGTCTGCAAACGAGTCGAGGTGCTCGCCGAAGATGCCGGACTCGAAACGCCTTGCAACCGCGCCGTCCACGCCGTCTGCAAGTGCAGCTGCAAGAATGAGGATGATAGCGCCATAAACGTCATCGTTCAGCACAAAAAGGATGGCTGTGAACCCAAACAATATGTTTAAGATCGTGACCAGGTCTGGCAGTCGGATCAGCCGGATAATTCCTGTTTCGTGTTCGCTACTGCTGCTATTCATCGTCTGATTCCTGGTGTTTCCCGTGTTCCGGATCTTCGATAACACCGAAGGTGTCGATGCTCGATCTTGAGAATGTCGACACCGCATTAGCGATTACGGTTTTGCCGGCATATACCTTATCGCCCCGCCGTATGACCGGTTCAAATCCTGGAGGGATGGTCACATCCACCCTCGAACCGAACCGTATCATGCCGATGCGATCGCCCCGCTTCACAAAATCCCCTTCCTTGATGTATGACACGATTCTGCGTGTTATTGTACCTGCGATCTGCGTGACTGTGCATTCGACGTTATCATTTTCGATGGTAATCACATTGCGCTCGTTTCTAACCGAGTCTTTCGTGAAAGCCGGGATGCGGCTTCCTTTTATGTACCGGATGGACTTGATCCGCCCGGAGATCGGGGTCCTGTTAACATGCACATTATTGAAATTCATGAAGATATGCACCTCGCCATCCTCGGCTGCCATGACCCTGCCATCGGCAGGCGATAGCATCACAGGTCTGGCAGATACCTCCTTTGGATCCGGTGCACGGGTTGGGTCCCGGAAAAAGGCAAGGAAGAATATCGTTAGTAAAATAAAAAAGTATGCGACGATCCGAAATCCCGGGTCATAGATGGCAGCCACCGAAGATATCAGTGCAGAAGCCCATACAGTGAGGATCCACCAGATAGAGCCCTTCGCAATCCAGATCCTCATGTATCCTCCCGATCGCCCTTTACGTACGCACGCAGGAGTCTAATCATCCGGTCGATCACATCCAGGAGTTCAGGAAGCGACTGCATCACGACATAAGCGATCACAAAGAGCGCGATCCCGGAGCCGAGCTTCGCGATGTAATTGTGCGCAATATCAAAGCTATCCAGAACCCATACATGATCCGCAATCTGAAAAGTATGTTCGCCAAACCAGTCATATCCGGTAGCAACGACGACAAAGACATTCCTGACCAGATTCAGCGTGTAAATCACCGGAACCGAAGCTACGAATGCGATCAGGGTTCTTTTTGCAGATGCACGCACGCAGAAGATCAGCCCCATAAAGATTGCGATGCTCTCGATAGCAGTACATGCAAGAATAATCCTGACCTGATGCCCATTCAGTTCGATCTGGTTCCAGTATATCAGTTCTGCAGGCATATTGAACAGATGCAGTACATAAACGACCTGCTTTGCAGCGACTGCGATCAGAAACGTGTTGAGAATCTCTATCTCGGAAAATGGGTAGTAAAATAAACCTCCAAGCGCTGCTGCGGTTGTTATTGTCAGAAGCGTGCTCTCTACATCCTCGTAATGCATGTAGTTCCGAAGCATTGCGTGTGCTATGATCAGGCAGAAGATCGATACCGCAAGTACCAGCACGACATTGACGTAATCGTTAATCTCGATGTAGTGGATCGGCTGGAGCGCCCAGTGCACCGCAAAGAAGAACCAGCCTGCGGCTCCTGTGAGAAAACGGTACCGCCGGTACCTGCCCGGCAGTGCGGATGCCGCAATCAATAACACAAGCGCAACGCATAGTACTTCTACAATCATCACATCACCTTCTGAGATTAGATGGTGTTATTTGGTATAATAACTTTTCATCCGTCAAATAAGGAAATCTGCAATCCGATCCGCGATCACCCTTCCGCAGTATACACAGTGCAGTTCGACCCTCTCGCCGCGGCGTATCACAAATCTCGGCTTCACAGGCTCATCCGTGTTTGTGATGCAGTTTTGGTTTATGCACCTGACCACGCCCTCGATCCGCGATGGAAGGATCACCCGGTGCTTTTCCACGACCTCGTAATCGCGTATGATGTTGATCGTTGCATCAGGAGAGATGAGCGCAATCTTATCCACTTCCTCCGGCTTTAGTTCCCTGCCTTCGATCTTGACGATGTCTTTCTTCCGATCAGAGACGTTCATGACGACGCTCACAACATCCTCCGGTCGATCCGTGATGCCGAGGATTCGCAGCACATTAAGCGCCTGTCCCGCAGTGATGTGGTCGATCACGGTACCGTTCGTGATCCTCTTGACCCGCAGTTCCCGGTCACTGTGTTCGTCAGGTTTCGGTTTCATCCCATCACCATCGAAAGGATCGCCATGCGCACAGGGACGCCGTAGAACGACTGCCTGAAGTACATGGCGTGTCTGCTTGCATCGACCTCCGGATCGATCTCATTCACCCTTGGAAGCGGATGCATGATGATTAAATTATCTTTCACATCTTTCAATGTTTCTTTTGTTATTTTATAGCTACCTACGACCGCTTGATATTCGTTCGGGTCCGGAAACCGCTCTTTCTGAATTCTTGTCATGTACAGTACGTCCACCACATCGATGACGTCATCGAGCTCAGCCGTCTCCACGATCTCGGTACCGCTCTCGATCAGAGCGTCCTTCATCAAGTCCGACATCTTCAATTGATCCGGCGAGACAAGATAAATCTCGGCGTCATAGAGCGAAAGTGCATGGGCAAGTGAATGGACTGTTCTACCATACTTGAGGTCCCCAACAAACGCAATTTTTGCTTTATTCAGTTTTCCTTCCTTCCTTATCGTATACAAATCCAGAAGCGTCTGCGTCGGATGCTGCCCTGCGCCATCGCCGGCATTGATGACAGGAACTGAAGAGAATTCAGACGCCATCCGGGCTGCACCCTCCTTTGGATGGCGGAGCACGATCGCATCAGCATATCCGCTGATGACCGAGATCGTATCAGCGAGATTCTCGCCCTTAACGGCAGATGATGTCTCGACTGCTCCGAGATCGATGACATCGCCGCCGAGCCGTTTCATAGCGACGTCGAATGAGAGCCGGGTCCTGGTGCTCGGCTCATAAAAGAGCGTCGCAAGTATCCTGCCGGATAGCGCATCTGATGATCCGGTGTGCGCAACAGGTTCGAGTTCTGCGGCACGGTTAAGGATGCAGTCGATCTCATCGCGCGAAAAGTCCTGTATCGTGATGACGTGCTGCATCACGCGGTCATCATCTCGCTGCCCCAATTTATGCACGATATAACAATTGCATTCATGCGTTAAAAATCCTTTCAGCCTTTCAGGCTTGCCGGTACGACCCGAGCACCTTTAACCGCGCAACCGTACCCTCGATCGACTGCACAGCCTCATGGATCGCATCGTCGTGAATGTGCCCTTGAAAGTCGATATAAAAGAGATAAT
>QBUV01000166.1 GCA_013572355.1 Candidatus Methanogaster sp. | reverse complement strand
GCAATCAACCTTTCGAATGAGACTCTTGCTGGAAACAGGATTATAAGCATCGAGGGAGTGCTGAACGGGACCTGCAACTACATCCTCACCCGGATGGACGATGAAGGCGTCTCTTATGAACATGCGCTCGGGGAGGCGCAGGAACTCGGTATTGCCGAGGCAGACCCGAGCGCAGACGTTGATGGGATCGATACCGCTGCAAAGATCGTGATTCTTGCAAACTCGGTATTCGGGATGGATGTCGGGTACGATGATGTGGATGTGATCGGCATCACAAAGATCACGCCAGAATCGTTCAAACTGGCGAAAGAAGAAGGGCACACCATAAAATTGATCGGGGAGATTCGGGATGGGGTGCTTAAGGTTGCGCCAAAGATGGTGCCGAGAAACCATCCCTTAAGCATCGGCGGAACCTTCAATCTCGCATCCATACAGACCGAACTTGCAGGCAGGATCACGATCGGCGGGATCGGTGCGGGATCGGTTGAGACGGCAAGCGCGATACTGAGCGATATCCTGTGGATCGAGCAAGCTATCAGGGATTGAGTCGGGATCGCGTGTAAGGGGACGCAGATCTCACTGGATCAGACTACCGAATCGTAAATCCTGCCAGAGGTCATTTAGTCGTACACCTCGCCAGACGCCCTCTGCAACGCCGCACTGCCTGCGACTGTGTATGCCTTCGAGAGCAGCGCTGCGATATTGTATTTGTTTATGAAAAACGGAGCGTCTCCGAGCCGCCTCAGGACCGTGGCTTCCACCTCCGGACGGGCAGGGTTCACCGAGAACGAATCGAGCGCATCACCAGCCTCCCAGAACGAATCCATGCATTCATCGAGCGGCTTTACAATCTCCTCCTCCGCCCCCTCCGTAGAAACATCGGAAACACGCCGTTTCCGAAGCGCCTCAATAATATCCTCCTTTGTTCTGCCCCTTAACTTGAAGAGGAGGAACGGATCCTCGTCGAACCGCTCTGCCAGCAGGTAATAGACGGCTGCGCTGTGCTTGCACGGATTTGCCCAGTCCGGGCACGAACAATCGGTTTCAAGATCCTTTAACTTCACCGGAAAGAGCGAGATTCCGGCTTCTGCGAAAGCATCCTCAATATCCGCCGGCATCTCACCCGATAGAAGTTTGGCTGCGAATATCGCTTTTGACGCCATCGCGTCTGCCACCTTCTCCCAGTCCGCATCAGAGATCGGATCCATCTTGATTGTGACGTTGTATGGTCTCGATCCTGAGCCCTGAACCTTCGATTTGACGATCCCTCCCCGGACATCGATCGAGATCACCTGCCCCTTCCTCGCATAAGCGCGTCCGCGGGTCAGTCTTGTCCCCATACTGAATGATTCGAGAACAGCGATCCAGCGTTTCGACCACCACGTCGTTCCGATCTCGCCCCGCTTGCTCTTCGCCTTTATGCCGTTCTTCACCGCTTTTGGCTTTGCAGGTTTGTAGTATTCCCAGTAGCCCCATCTCACCATCGTTAATCACCTCCGGAAAGTGCGGCATCACGGCTCAGCGTGAAGATGTCCTTGAGTTCGTCGGTAGATAGTTCGGTGATCCACGCCTCGCCAGAACCGACGATGGCATCCGCAAGCGCTTTCTTCTCCTCCAACATCCGGTCTATCCGCTCCTCAAGCGTTCCGATGCAGACGAACTTGTGCGCAAAGACGTTCTTTGTCTGCCCGATGCGAAAGACGCGGTCTGTTGCCTGATTCTCAACAGCAGGGTTCCACCAGCGGTCGAAGTGGAATACATGGTTTGCGGCTGTGAGGTTAAGCCCGAACCCTCCTGCCTTGAGTGAGAGAACAAAGAGCCGCGGTCCGTGCTCGTCCTGCTGGAACCGCTGGATCATCTCGTCCCGCTGTTTCCTTGGCGTCCCGCCGTGCAGGAATAGCACCTCGCAATCGAACCGCTCCTGCAGATGGTGACGCAGCATGGCACCCATTCCTGCAAACTGTGTGAAGATCAGTGCTTTGTCGCCCTCGGAAAGCACCTCCTCAAGCATCTCAGATAGACGCGTCAGTTTTCCTGATCGCGCCCCCAGAGGGCTTCCGTCCTGGAGAAAGAGCGCTGGATGGTTGCAGATCTGCTTGAGTTTCGTAAGTGTTGCAAGCACAATCCCCTTTCGCTCGATTCCGTCCGCGTACTCGAGCTTATCAAGCATCTCCGCAACCACCGCCTCATAAAGCGACGCCTGCTCGTGCGTCAGGTTGTGGTAGACCTTCGCTTCCACCTTCTCAGGCAGGTCCTGTATTATCAGGGGATCGGTCTTCAGACGCCTCAGGACGAATGGCTGGATTATGCGCCTGAGCACCTCTGCACGCGCCTCATCCCGATACTTCTCGATGGGTATTGCGAAACTCTTCTGAAAGCCCTGTGCGGATCCGAGGTATCCGCGGTTTAAGAAGTCCATGATCGACCAGAGATCTGATAGCCGGTTCTCGACAGGCGTTCCTGTGAGTGCGATCGTGTGATCGGCTTTGATCCTCTTTATCGCCTGCGTCTGCTTGGCAGCGGGATTCTTGATGTTCTGCGCTTCATCAAGGACTATGTGCCGCCAGTGAACCTGCGATAACTCCTCTTCGTCACGATGCGCCAGTGCGTATGTGCTGATCACGAGATCATGCTTCTCTGCCTCATCAGCGAATGCACTGCCAGCGAGCCGGTCAGCGCCGTGATGAATCATCACCCCAAGAGATGGTGCGAACCGCTCGACCTCCTTTCGCCAGTTGCCGACGACCGACATCGGGCAGATCAGGAGTGTAGGATCCGGGATTTTCCCTTCTTCGCTCACCCCCTCCTCCTCGCGAACGTGTAGAAGAAATGCGATCAACTCCACAGTATTGTGGCAGATGATATTGTTTGCAATGAAGTTGTGATGTTCTTCAACTTCAAAGTCGTAGACCCACCCATCGTATTGCACTTCTTCTATCTCCTTAATCCTACAATAATAAACTTCATTGTCAAGCAGGTGCTGTAATCGTGTTTTCGTTGCTGATACCAGTTGCTTATCCAGCCGCGTATATGCCTTAAGTGTCTGCGATGTCCATTTTGAGCGAGCAAGCTCCCTATATCGCTTTTCTGATTCACCGCTGATAACGTCATCCATCGCATGTATCACCTTCTCCAGACTCGCGCGAGAGAACTGCTGCGAGCCGTCGATGTACACGGTGTTGTGCATACCGAAATGGCGAATCGGGAGCTTTGTAGCTTCAACTACGCTGGCGACGAGATCAGAGGCAGGAATTCCTTCAACATTTGTATTGTTCGCAGTTTCGCATATTTTCCTTAAACGCTGTTGTTTTTCAGGAATGGAGAAACCGATTTCCTGATAAAATCTCCTTGCCGAGTTGCCACCAATAGTTCCGATGTAATAGGTGCGATAGATCCTGCTTCCATTTGTAGCTCGCTTCTTTTTTGCGGAGATGCGCATCCATATACCAAAACGGCGGAGGAGGTATGAGAGTTGTTGAATTAGCATCGGTGAGGCTGTGCTAATCTCAACACACCTCATGCCTTCGACAGATGAACCCTCGGCATCGAAGTAGTTTCGCAGAAAGACTCGCACGCCATCCGGATCGGATTGCATGATGAACGGAGGGATGGTTTTACCCCGAGATCGCCGCCCCCAAAGATACCCTTTGTCCGAAAGAAAACGTTCATATTCCCGACTATTAATCTCCAGATAAGGAGTTTTACCGGCATAAGTCCGAATAGCCGGGGAGTTTATCTTAATTTTATATTTTTTGCATACTCGAAGGATGATTTGTCGTAAATCATCGAGCCGTTCGGTGTCTTTTTGTGTAATGCTCAGCACTGCCTGGTTTGTGGGCTCATACCCTTCTGCAATTTGCCAGGCAAGGAATTTTACCAGATCCAGGTCTTCCGGTCTTCCATCCCAGATAATCTTTGCGGGCACACAGACGTAATCACCCTCGTGAAGGTCGTTTGTCCAGCCTTTGTTCGTGAGAAGTCGATGGCGATAGGTGATGGTTACATTGCTTCCGTCTTCCAGATGAACCTTGCGGAGACGTGCACAGACATACTGGCGGTACAGTTTTTGAATGCGCGATTGCACAATTTTTCCGGTCTCTGAGTTAAGAGAGTTGGTACACAACGGTTCAGCGGGTACAGCCCAGAAGCCTTCGCCATCAAACATCGCTTCCCCTGCATAGCGACTCCAGATTTTATCAGCTCTTTGCAGGGTTCCGTTAACGAGTATTAAGGAATCGGCACTCGTACATTTTCCAAGACCCATATCATCTGCCAGACATGCGCCAAAACCAAATCCACTGAGATACGCAAGCCACGAGACGCCTTTCGCCTGATACGGGCGGAGGACTCCGTTGAATGCTCCGGGTTGATCGACAAGGGTAATCTTCGCACCATCTCCCCCCTCACCCTCATTCCCACCCTCATCGCCTGAAAATTTGCTTAACATCTCCTTAAACCACCCCTCGGTCTCAACTCCCACGACCGGAAGCCCGATCTCATCCCCGACATCATCCGCACCAAGCCCGAGGCGCATCGCTTCGCCAAGCGTTATCTCGCGCTCCTTGTGCTTCTTTTCGAAGAAATTGATCGCGGTCTCGATATCCTCAGCCCGCAGCTCCACCCACTTACCACGCACCTGGACAAGCGGGATCTTCAAACTGGCTAAATGCTTAAATTCGTCCATAGAAAGCGTTTTATCTCCGATCGCTACCGTCCAGTCGTAAGACATGATCGATTTGACGCTGAAATGCCCTGAACCGATGCCACCTTCCGGCACCGGGGATGGTGTATTGATCTTTAATTTGACGCCGAGCCGTGCGCCTGGTTTCTCCCACCATGGCGGGAGAAGGACTCCGAAACCGTTCTGCTCAAGAAGGGGTGCAAACTCCCGCAGGAAGGAATACGCCTGCCCCGCACTCATATCAAACCCCACTGGGCGTGCATCCTGCAAACTCTTCTCAATTGGCGGGTATGTCTGAGAAGCTCTGCCAAGGTCGGCAAGCAACTGCTCCTGCGGGTTTTTGAACTTTCGTTTGAGAAACGTGAGCGTTTCCGACCGTGTCTTCCATACCTTATCCGCAGGAATCAGCAGACTCGGATCATCCTTCGCTTGGAGGAAGAAACCGAGACTCCACATATTCCAGTCCCGCTCTCGACCCCTGTCACGAGTTCCATCCCCGCCACCATCCATTCCCCCATACTCCCCCTCATCAGGATCCGGTGGCGCATCAAGCCTGAAACACGTGCGGAATGGCGCAGATGACATGGCTGGCTGGAGCCCGGTGAGCCACCCCTCTAACTCATCCGAGAATGCTGCCACAGCCTCGATCGGCGCATCGAGCTCCGGATTCCCGGTTGACAGTGCCGATAGGAACCGCTCCGGCATCGGGGTGATTCTGGGGCGGCGACCACGGCGGGGCGGGATCAGTGATATAGAGCAAAGGCTCCTGCGCACGAACACGTCAACGGTCTGGTCGATGAAACTCCGAATCATACTCCGTGGCGGCGTATCCTGTGCGCATGGCATACCCTCTTTTTGGACGATGAGCGCCCGGCAGTACGCAGGCATCGCATCTGCGAGTGTGTGCACCCGTTCCACATTATCCCTGGCGATCACCGCGGTCCAGACTGCGGCATTCTCTCTGATTGTGGGTATGAACTGTTCTTCCGTGATAAGCGCAAGCGAGAATAGGGCTGCTTCGGTCCAGAACCGAAGTGAACTCCCAAAGGCGATGCCGCGGGAGGGGCTGGCTGGTAGATCGAGTAAGAGATCAAACGCTGCCCCTGGTTCAAATATTAGCGTCTCGACATTCCATCCGGCAAGCGCGGTCGCCTTCCCGTGGTCGCACTCCTCCTCCCGGACAAGCCATGGCGACGGCAGCGGACCTCTATGAGTCGAGGGGAGGAGAAGCGGCATCGCCCCGATTCCGGATGGAGTCTGCCCAAAGGTGCTTTCGGCGATCTCACTTAGCATATCGGCAGGAAGAGAGAATGGGTGCGTCCTGGGCTTTGGATTTTTGGGCGGTCTTCCGCGGCGGGGCGGGGCGGTCAGTGGCAGCGCGGATGCCTCCGCCCACAGGCACAGTTCATCACCGTTCCAGATTGCATGTAAGACCTGCATTATGCGCACTCCTTAGGTAGGTATACTGATCGATAATGTGATTCTCCTGTTCATAAACCTGATCCGAACCACCAAGGGGCAAGTTGACCCGCCTCACCTCATCATAAGAGCCATCTTCAGGAAAGCACCCATGCTCTTCCTGTTCATCAGGAGTTTCCGGACGACAACAGACGGATGATCCATATCCCCATATCTCGTGATCAGATCCAGCAGTTCATCGTCATCCAGCACCCGGGCCATCCGGTTGATCTCGGAATCAGAAAGACGCGCCATCCATCCATTAATCCTCTTTCCGAAGGCAAGTTCCCGCCCGATCCTACCCCTCCAGAGTTTATCGTATTCGGAGAGTCGCCTGACAGACGTATCCCCTTCCAGAACAGCGTCTGCTGCTATCTTTCCCGCGATCTTTGCGCACACAGCCCCGGGATACACGCCTCCGCCTGACGTCGGCTTGACCTGCCCCGCGGCATCGCCAACGATCAACAGACCATCGGCTGCCGTCTGCTTTGGTACACTGATCGGGATTCCCCCAAGCACGATGCCTGCGATGCCGGGATCGCACTTTTCAGATACGACCGGATGCTCTGCGATCAGCCGTTTCAGATGAGCCCACGCAGACCCGTGCTCCACTTCCGATCCCGATCCCAACCCCGGTCGGACTGCAAGCCCGATGCGTGCGCTACCATGGTACGGGATCGCCCACGCAAAGAACCCGGGGGCGCAGGATCCAGGGAATATCTCGACAAATGTGGGATCATCAAAGTCGTAGACCGTGCTGACCTGTGCGCCAGAGAGGACAGTGACAGTGTCTGGCGTATCGAGACCCGCCCACCGTGCGATGCGGCTCTGCACCCCGTCCGCTCCGATGACCACATCAGCCTCGATCACGTCGGGCTCGCCTTCGATTTCAACGTGTAGGATTCTCCGTCGCCCATGCCCATGCCCACGAGTCGCCATGCCGATATCGATACCGACCGCCCGCGTGCGCATGAGGATGTCTGCGCCGGACCGGATCGCATTCTCTGCGAGCGTGCGGTCAAATATCCTGCGATCGACCACATAAGCCTTGATCTCGCCGCCTGATATGCGGATCCGCCGCCCGCTCGGCGCATACACAAACGCGCCTTTGATCGGGTGAAATCCGCCATCCAAAACGACTTCGCACTCCCGGATCGCTCTCGTACTCAGCAGACCTGCACACTGCACAGGCGACCCGATGGATGCGTGTTCCTCGATAATTAGCGTCTTCGCTCCGTTTTTTGCGGCGTACTTCGCTGCCAGACAGCCGGCAGGTCCGGCGCCGACCACAACGACATCATAATCCATGGTTTGGTATGGTTATGGGATCTGGTGAAGATCAAATGTTGCGACGTTTTGCTCCAAATCCAAATTGCCATGATTGCGGCAAGCGGGATGCCGGGCGATGGTTAACTTATCCGATGTTATACCAATCCAATTGGTTAAACATACGCCATGCGGTTATCTTTAAGTAATGGCGATAGCAGAGTGGTAATCGGATGTCTGAAATAGACCTGAGTAGTAGAATTTTTGACGAGCTT
>QBUV01000165.1 GCA_013572355.1 Candidatus Methanogaster sp. | reverse complement strand
CAGGATCGTCGTTTCCCCGGCAGAGCCGGTCATGGATCTCGCCTGATGTCTTTCCAGGCGGCGGGAACGTGAACTTGTGCGCAAAGTGCTCCAGATTGCAGCCTCCAGCCGCCCGCCCGACCTGCGCTGGGATGTGAGCGGCGATGGCAGCATCACCTCACAATCCTACCGAAGGTAGGATGTTTTTGATCAACCTTTTTCTGAAAAAGGTTGGCGCTCATGGCCCTCCAAGCAGCGGCTCACGCGATAGACCTGTAGCCCAAGTCTCAGTGACCAGCACACAAAAAACCGCTGCCCCCACTCTTTTTCGGCTGATCGCACGTCCCCCACATCACAGAGAGACCATCCCTACAAGTCCGACAACCCTTCATTCAAAGTATTTCATGGCATACCGGTAGATCGGTCTTCCCAGCCAATCCCTCTTCCGGGCGATCTCACCGAGTTTGGCAAGTGCCTCACCCTTCCCGATTATTCCCCTAATAACCAGTACTTTGAGAATGATCGGTGAGAGAACCACTGCATCACCGATCTGTTTTTCCATCTCTCCGAGAGCCCTGAAATCATCGGTCAACAGATAGTCGCACCCGCCACCATCGATGATCTCAAGGCAGGATGCTTCACCTGAATCGATCCTGCTTGTCATGAACCTCTGATAATCGGACGCATTCAAAACCCTCATCGATTCAATATTTTCCAAAACCTCGGTTGCAGCCCTGCCATGGGCGTCGTCAAAGGTACTCATGGCATCAAGTTCGCCGACAACGATATTGGTCACAACCACGTCAAATTCGCTCAAAACCAGTGACAGCAGAGATGCCGATGCCAGCGAAACAAGAGCGGATGTATCAGCCACGAGCGATATCTTCCGCAATTCTATCGCTCCTCTCAAGTAGTCTCTTACTAACTTTTACCGACTCTGCATTCTGCCGCCCGATTGCCACTGCAAGTTCGTTGTACGTCAGTTTATCGTCCAGATACGACTCCACAGCTTTCTCCCTGAGCTGCATAGTGGTTTCAACTCTTCTGAGATATTCAGAAAGCGCACTCTTTATTACGTCAGTACGATTCTTATATTCGAGTTTGGCAAGAATATCGGTCTTTTCGACCAGTTCATCGGGAAGCCGAAGGTCGATCCTCGTAAGTCCGGTCATCATCCGTACATTGTGTGTACTCGGTATAAACTCTTCCGTGATGAGGTGCGCAACGCTTCTGTATTCCAGATCGCAGCCGGCACCGCCCGCCCGAACGATCGCGAAAGCTCAAGCAACCTCAAGCCCACCGATCATCTCAGCAAGCCGCTGCAAGACCTCTGTCCGCATTCCCTCCACAAACTTGATGCTCCCGACGACGAGATGCCCGCCGCCGTTTACGCCAGCGCCTTCGAGTTCATCATGCAGGGTCCGCACCATCTGCGGGATGTTCATGAGAACACCACGCGACCGGATCACAGCGAAATCAGGACCGTAACCGAGAGTCACCACAGGATCGTCGTTTCCCCGGCAGAGCCGGTCATGGATCTCGCCTGATGTCTTTCCGGGCGGCGGGAACGTGAACTTGTGCGCAAAGTGCTCGAGATCGATCACGTTTAAGGATGCCCCGTTCGGCAGTCTCTGCGTGCGCACATTCGGCATGCACACAGTCAACTGATCCTCAATCGCACCCCTCGCCTGCTCGCATAGTAGTTTCACTATTCCCCTGTGGCGGTCGAGTTTTCCGAAGTTTAAGATGTCGTTGACAAGCCCACGCCCGTCCTGGAACTTGAGCCAGAATGCAGCATAATCGAGTGCAAGCGCGATATCCGAGAGGTCAGACTTCTCGTACTGGTCAGAGACGAGATCGATGTACTTCGTAGCCTCTGGCGCCGCTGACCGATCGCCAAGAGCTGCCACCGCCGGAAGATGCTTTATCTCATCAGTGATCTCCGGGTTGATCATCCGTGCGAGCTCGCCACATATCATCCCTGCCGTGACCCCGAAGTCGCCGCCGACGTGGTACGGGTTCACATGCTCGCAGAGATACTGGTCCACGACCGCATCGGGATGGTGGTGATCGACCACGACGACATCGATCCCGTAGATCGCGGTCTGCTTAAATGCAGGCAGGTCCTCCTCGGTCGATCCGTTGTCAACGATCACGAGGAGCGGCAGATCCTGTCCGTGCCGCGCCTGATCGTCCAGCGCAAAGCAGAGGTCCCTGATGATGTCCACCATCTCGTAGAAAGGCGCCTTCGATGGCGACCTCCGGTAAAAATGATACCCGGCATCGGTTCCGCCGACCTCCCGTATCAGCGGGAGGATCGCGCGCTCAATCGCTATTGCTGCGGTCATCCCATCCGCATCAGCATGGTGCCTGATAACGATCGGCTGGGATGAGAAGATCGCCCGCCGGATCCGCTTTGCAACCGCACGCATCCCGTCTTTGAGCGCGGAGAGCGTCTCGCTCTCGACCAGGAACTCGATCTCCTGTGGATCGGCGGCGGCATCGAGAGCAGCCTCTATGCGATCGTGGATCACTGCCGCCTCGCTGCCGATTAGATGCTTCATAGCCAGAACTTCGATCTGTATGTCCTGATTTCGGAGCGAAACCCCCCCGGTCGCCGTAACGATGGTGTCTGCATCGATATCAGGATATGCACGCTCGCCAGCACGCTCAAATGCAGCGCATGTGACCGTGCCGGATTCATCGAGTATGGTGAATATCGTCGGTCCTGCGGTCTGTTTTACCTGAACAACCTTCCCTGAAATGGATACGGTCTTACCGACGCATTTCGGAAGATCGGAACTTGTATATACCGGATACTCTTTCTCCACTTCCACGATTTCGTATTCTTTCAGCTTTACTGGCACCAACTCGAGGTTTCCGTTCGGCTTTATGTTCCTTAGCTTCACATGCACGACATCCCCGACATTAACTTCCGAACTAAGGTTGCTCGAATGGATCAGTCCACGTACGCTCCGGGATAGATCAACGAATGCGCCAAAGTCCACAGTCCCGTTAACCGTCCCTTCATAGACGCTGCCCACCACGAGGTCTTGTGTGTCGCAGAGAGCACTCAGGAGGTGTACTGATGGCTTTTCCGTGCAGTTCTTGCAGGTGTCACCATCTCCGCTGAACGATGAACCGCATATCCTGCATTCCTTGACTTCCCCGTAACCATTGCATTCCTGGCACTTCTCTGTTATCCGGTCGATCCCTGTGCCATTGCAGGCAGGGCATGAGCCGCCGAGTGCCTGACTCAACTGCTTCTCAGATAACTCGCTCAGATTGATCGATTTCGCCTTTCCAGTCCCTTTGCATGCGGAACACTTCTTTTCTTCGATGATGATGAATCCTTTGCCATCACAGGCCGTGCATGATCCCATACTGATTGAATTGGGTGCGTTCTGATTTATGTCTTTTGTGTCATCTCTTTCGTGTCTTCGGAACTGGGAAAGATTAAAACAGATCGCTGTTCAATGGATGGATTGATGGACAGATATGATTTGATCACACGGAACACACAGGAGATCGTGACCATCGATGACTTAAACGGGCTGCTGGCGTCAGAGAAGACGCCGACCGCATACGCAGGATACGAACCGAGCGGAAAGATACATCTCGGTCACGTTCTGACTGTAAACAAACTTATCGATCTTCAAAATTCCGGATTTAAGATAACAGTGCTGCTTGCGGATTTACATGCATACTTAAACGAGAAAGGGACGCTTGAAGAGGTGAGAGAACTTGCAGAGTACAACAAGCAGTGTTTCATTGCGCTCGGGCTTGGTAAGGCAAAGTTCGTCTTTGGAAGCGAATTCCAGCTGGATCCGGAGTATACGCTAAATGTGCTCAAGCTGGCGCAGGATACCACGCTTAACCGGGCGAGGCGCAGCATGAGCGAGGTCGCAAGAAACGTGGAGCACCCGATGGTGTCGCAGATGATCTACCCGCTCATGCAGGCGCTCGATATCATGCATCTCGGTGCCGATGCCGCTGTTGGCGGAATCGACCAGCGTAAGATCCACATGCTTGCGCGGGAGGAACTGCCAAAGCTCGGATTTCGCGCTCCGGTGTGCATACACACGCCGATCCTTCTCGGTCTGGACGGCGAGAAGATGTCATCATCGAAGGATAATTATATTGCAGTGGACGATGATACGAAGGCGGTCGAGAAGAAGATCAACCGTGCATTCTGCACGCAAGGGTCTGTTGACGACAATCCTGTGATCGAACTCTTCAGGTACCACATCTTCCCGAGATTCTCTTCAGTGGAGGTTAAACGACCATCGAAGTTCGGCGGCGATCTCTGCTACGAGACTTTCGAGGAGCTTGCACGCGATTTCGCGGAAGGTGGGCTGCATCCGATGGATCTAAAAAAGACTGCGGCTTCGTACATCAATTCTATCCTTGACCCGGTCAGGGCGATGTTATGAACGATTTCGCGGATTACACCGAGATCGGCTGCGGCATATACCAGAGTCGGGCAAGTCCGGCAGGTCAAGCAAGTAATGCAAGTAATGCAAGTCAGACGCGACTTGCAACCGTGAGCCGGCAGGAAGATGGAGGGGGGCAGGAGTTTCAGGTATGGGATTTTCGCCACAGCAAACTGGCTGCACTGATCCTGAAAGGATATATCCCGCAGATCACCGAGTCTTCGCTGGTCCTGTATCTCGGTGCGGCATCTGGCAGCACAGCAAGCCATATTTCAGATATCGTGCAGAACGGACTGGTATATGTGCTTGAATTTTCGCCAACCGTCATGAAAAAACTTATTTCGAGATGCGAATCCCGGCCGAACATGATACCGATCTTTGCGGATGCGAATCACCCCGAAAGATACTCTTATCTCGTAGATAAGGTGGATCTCATCTATCAGGACATAGCGCAGCGCAATCAGGCAGAGATTGCTCTTGCGAACGCTGAATATTTCTTGAAGGATGATGGCTACCTGATCCTCATGATAAAAGCCAGAAGCATCGATTCAACCGCGGATACTAAAGAGATATTTAAAAAAGAGGTCGAGGAGCTGCAAAAACGCCTCTCTATCTTAAAGACGGTCAAACTCCCCGGCTACAGGGATCACCTTGCTGTGATTGCAAGGGGTCGCAGCTCTGCAGCTACAGACCCCACTGCGGACTCTACTGCATCAGCACCGACCCGGCAGCCCTGATCCCTGCCCCGAAGTCAGAGTCAGGGACGGCTCCGTGTGCATGGAGGATCGATTCGAGCATCTGGATCGTGATCAGGAGGTCTTTTGACCTGAAATTGCCCATGCTCCCGATCCTGAAGATATTCCCTTTGAGATGCGCCTGCCCTCCAGCGATCAGTATCCCGCGGGCAAGCATCTCCTTCTTCAGTTGGTCAAATGGAATCCCTGAGGGCACCTTCATCGCTGTGACGGTGTCTGAGTACCTGCTCTTCTCGTCCGGCTGCGGAAACATCGCAATTCCCATGGCACCGGCTGCTGCACGTACTGCTGCCGCACCTGTTGCATGTCTCTGCCTCCGTGCGTCAAGCCCTTCCTCGTGAGCGATGTAAAGCGCCTCCTGTATCGCAAAGAATAGTGGAATCGAGGGCGTGTACGGCGTCTGCCCTTTGCCGGCACTCTTCCGGTGTGCCTTGAGATCAAGATAATATGGCGGATTCTTAACGTCTTCCATCTTCTGAAATGCACGCTTGCTCACCGAGACCGCGGCAAATCCCGGCGGCGCAGCGATACACTTCTGCGACCCCATGATTGCGACGTCCACACCCCATTCATCAAGAGGGGTTGGGGTTCCGCCGATCGAGGTAATCCCGTCCATGATAAAGAGCGCGTCGTGCTTGCGTGCCAGTTTTCCGACCTCGTCTGCCGGATTCAGCATCCCGACCGATGTCTCGTTATGCACCATCGCAACCGCATCCGCGCCGTCCTCAAGCGCTGCCGCGACTGCGTCCAGATCGATCGGATAGCCCCACTCGGACTCGACAGGTACGGTATTTCCATACCTCATGCCGATATCGCGGAATCGCTCGCCAAACTTGCCGTTTACGACTGTTACGATCGTCTCATCCGGATTTATCAGGTTTCCGACAGCCGCCTCCATTCCGCTGGTGCCTGAGCCGCTTAACAGCAGGATCTCGTTTCTGGTCTGGAACAGGTCTGCGAGCAGTCCCCTGCACTCGTCAAACATCTCTGCGAACTCGTAACCGCGGTGGTTGATCACTGGCTTTGCCATCGCACGCAGGATGCGCGGCACGACCGGGACAGGCCCCGGGATCATAATCAGTGTGTCTTCTATGTTCATGGAATCGCACCTGTTTCACATTATGGGCAGGATGCCTAAAAGGTTGCGGCGATCTGGTGTTCACCGATTCTTGAGTGGCCGCCCGAAGTATCGGATAAAAAAGAGGGGTGCACAAGATGATGTTCTTGTGCAATCCCGTGATTCTGCGCTAACCTTAACTCACAGTCCCTTGCCTCTCTGGAACTTGTCCTTGATCGCGTCGCTTAACTTCTCGACAGTCCAGCCACCTTCGGGAGCCGAACTTATGAGCACATAGCCGATCGCACCGAGCAGCGCCAGCACAATAAGCACGGCAGCTATCAGTGCCGTGTTTGACTTGGCTTCCGTGACCGTGATCTCTCCTGATTCGGTACCGATTTCGATGGTGGTTGTGCCTGCTTCCGCGATCTTGGTCGTGAACTCGATCTTCTCGGTCTCGCCAACATCGAGGGTGACGTTCTGTGAATCAACGACAGAACTGTTGACCTTCAGTTCTGCGAGATATGTGCCGGTATCGTCACCTGTGTTTGTGACATCGACAGATACTGCGAATTTCGCATTTACAGACACATTCGCAGGGAAGGTTAAATCTGCAAGCTCAAACTCTGCTGACGGAAATGCCACCTCGATCTCCTCGCTGCCATCGAGATAACCTTCCTTGCTTGCGGTCACCGTGTAGATGCCCTCATCCTCAGCGGTGTAGGTCAGACTCCCGGTCTCATCGGTATCGCCGATATAATCGCCGTCCCATGAGACACTTGCGTTCTCGATTGCATCGCCCTCATACATTACCTTGATGACCACGTCCTCTCCCGGTTCGACCTTATCAAGCATCTCGATCTCCAGTGGATCCCTATCGGCTTCTGCTTCGGTGAGGATCCGTATCTCCTCGGATGCGGAGTCGTAGTTCTCCTTGCTTGCTATGATCGTGAACGTGCCTGCCTCTTCCGACGTGAATCTGACCTTTCCGTCTGAGTCTGTCAAGTCGAGATTCTCTCCAGCAAACTGGACCTGCACGCCCTCTACGGGATCGCCGTCTGCTGTGACCGTTATCACGATCTCCTCATCGACGATTAAGCTTTCAGGAAGTTCGATCTTGAGTGCTGCGATCGAGCCTACCGTCCGCCTGACAAAGAGGGTGTATCGTTCACCATACTCTGATGTCATGAAACCGACATTTTCCATGATCATGGTCTTCCCGCCCTCATCGAGATCGATATCATCTTCATTAGTCATCTTGATCTCAGTTTTTGAGGCGGTTTTGATCTCCATCTCGCCGTACGTGTCGCCGGTGTCTATGGAGATCGGATCATCCGATATCTGGAATACGCCCTCGATTGTAACCATGTCCGACTCAGTACCTGCGAAGACGTTACTGATACGGATCACGATTACAGGGACATCATCCAGTTTTCCGAGATCTTTCGTGTACACGTAATTGTCTGGCGATCTCACGATCTCGGTGTCAACACTTCTTCCGTTCTTCAACAGTTCTATCTGCGCTTGACCTCCGTCGATGTCAAGTTGTATGATCTTTAACTCA
>QBUV01000164.1 GCA_013572355.1 Candidatus Methanogaster sp. | reverse complement strand
GGGGGTTGCAGAGTTGCTGGGTCTCGAGAGGTTCTGTCCGCGATCGACGTGAAATCGGGAGCGCAAAAAAGAAAAAGAAGTCCGGTTGGAATTTATTATTCCTTTAGTATCAGTATCTCTGTCGCTTTGATCACTGCTTTTACTTTATCGCCTTCTTTCAGATCAAGATCTTCCACGGCTTCTTTTGTTAGCATCGAAGTCAGGATAGCGGGCTCTGCGATCTCAATCTTTACGACAGATGCTACCTCTCCTTTCTCTATTTTCTTCACAACTCCTTCAATCTGGTTTCTTGCGCTTATTCTCATTTTTGGCATCCTCCTTTACTTGTTACAACCACCGTCGCGGTTGCAGGATGTGCAAATATTGCAGCACACCATAAGAACATATCGCCCCGTCCGGTCTTCTGCCAGTTTCATGTCATGTTCTGCGATCCAGCCACAACCAAGATCAACTGTTTTAATTTGACTTTTGTAATATTGTAAACCGAAATGTATTTATACAGAACACACAACTGTGTTTGAAGGGAACCTGATGAAAAAAACAGCAATACTCGCGGCGATAATTCTGTTTTGCAGTGTAATTGCACATGGGTGCATCAGCGAACCCGCGCAGTCAGCAACAGAAGGAACAGAATCGCTCCTTGTTTACTGCGGCGCAGGGATGAAAAAGCCGATGGATGAACTTGGTAGCCAATTCGAGCATGAATGCGGTGTAAAAGTAATATGCAATTATGCCGGATCCGGGTATCTGCTAAACCAGATGGAACTGGCGCAGCAGGGAGATGTTTATCAGCCAGGGTCAGCGTACTATTTCGACATTGCTCGGGAGTTGGGTCTCATCGATTGCGAAAAGTCTGTAGCTTACCACGTTCCGGTGATAGTGGTTCCGAAGGGAAATCTCGCAAACATCACCGGTCTGGACGATCTCACAAATCCAGGGGTAAGAGTTGCTCTCGGAGACCCTGAGGCGTGCGCTATTGGCAAGTTGGGGGACAGGATACTGGAGAAGAATGATATCAGGGATGCCGTAGAGGCTAATACTATCGTTCGAGGCGCTACCGTGAATGCGCTCATACTTTACGCATCCAGGGGAGATGTGGACGCTGCGATAACGTGGAAGGAAACCGTACTTGTTGCCCCGGATGAAACTGAGGCTATAGGCGTACCAGAGAGCGAAAACATCATACAGACGATTCCGATAGGAACACTTACGTTTTCTGAAAACAAAGAATCTGCGGAAGAGTTCGTTGATTTTGTTACCTCTGATTACGGCAAATCGGTATACGAGAAATACGGGTTCACCCCATACAGGCAAGGCGATATAGGCGATATAAATGAAACTGATCGATGATCTGATCTCTGATCTATCAAACGTGGATGCAGATGCGAAAATCCGTGACGTGCATGTCGGCTATACATGGATCGGCGTCCTATCCCGAAACTGCGGGGTTGCAAAGAATCTTGGTGAACGGCACGACTACATGGTGCGGAATATCGGGAGATTGACCGAGAAGACCACATCAGAGCTTGCAGAGTACTTAAAATCGTGGAACATGATCGAGGCGGGCATCGGTCTTGCAGCAATCAACTCGATGATCGCCCCGCGGGGCAAGGAATTGAATGTAACCGACTTTCTGCTCGAAAACGGGAGGGGCAAGAAGATAGCGATGGTCGGGCATTTTCCGATGGTTAATGACTTGCGGAAAGTTGCGGATGAGCTGTGGGTCTTTGAGAGGCAGCCCCAGAAAGGGGATTTGCCGGATACGGCAGCAGAACACCTGATCCCACAGGCAGATATCGTTGCGATAACGAGTTCGACGATCGTAAACAAGTCACTTGAGCGGTTACTGGAGTTAAGCCAGGGGTTCACGATCGTTCTTGGTCCGAGCACGCCGATGTCTGAGGTTCTCTTCGATTACGGCGTGGACATGATCGCAGGAATCAGGGTTACCGATGAAGCGAGGATGATGGCGAAGATCGCGCAGGGTGGGGGCAAGGTGAAGCAGTTTAAGGATGTAATTGAGTTTCTGGTGATGGAGCGATGAGTCTCTCCTTTCGGATTTCATTATCCCTGATCGCTGGCATCTTCTTTGGATTTATAGTGGTCGTGCTCTCTTGCCTCCTCACAGCGACATCCTTTGCCGAGTTCGCAGGCGAGATCAGATCCCCTGAGATCATATCGGCCATCCTCTTGAGCCTTGAGACCTCAATTGCTGTCGTTCTTCTTGCGCTCCTCTTCGGGATCCCGGCTGCATACATCCTTGCGACAAAGCGGTTCAAAGGCAAAAATATCCTTGATACACTGGTCGATCTTCCGATCGTATTGCCGCCACTCGTCTGCGGTCTTGCGATTCTCATCGCGTTTGGAGGGGATGGGATATTCAACCGGTTCGATGTCCTGTTCACGGTAAAAGGGATAATCCTCGCACAACTCTTTGTAGCGTCCCCTTTTTTGATAAGATCGGCGAAGACCGCGTTTGAATCGATCGATCAGGACGTGATGGACGCTGCAAGAACGCTCGGGGCATCTGAGTTTTACACGTTTAAGAAGGTGTCACTTCCACTTGCACAGGGCGGGATCGCGTCCGGTGTCGTCATGACCTGGGCTCGTGCGCTTGGCGAGTTTGGCGCGACTGCGATGGTTGCCGGGTGTATTCCGTACAGAACCGAGACGATGACGGTTGGAATCTACATGCATGCGATGTCAGGCGATATCAGCGCGTCTATAGCGCTCTCTCTGATTTTGGCGTCTTTCGCATTCACGACGCTCATCGTATTCAAATATCTCGGAACTATCGGGGATGGAAATCTCGAAACACGGGGGGCAGCGGCATAATGATTCAACTGGACGGCATCTGCAAATCCTTTGGAGAAAACGAGGTGTTGAGCTCGCTTGATCTGTCTGCAAAGAAAGGAAAGATGTTCGTCCTTCTCGGGTCTTCCGGATGCGGGAAGACGACCACACTCTCGGTGATCGCAGGACTTACAAAGGAGGACAAGGGGGACATCTACCTGGATGGGGAACGAATAAATGATACGCCACCCCACAAGAGGGGGATCGGTTTCGTATTCCAGAATTATGCGTTATTTCCGCATCTGAACGTCTATGAAAACGTTGAATTCGGATTGAAAGCGGGAAATAAACGGAGTACCCGAGGCGGCAACAAGACTGAGGTGAAAAGAGCCCTTGAGCTTGTTGGTCTCGATGGATTTGAGAATAGAAATCCGATGAAATTAAGCGGCGGGGAACAGCAGCGGGTTGCTCTTGCAAGGGCGCTTGCAACGGAGCCTGAATGCATATTAATGGATGAACCGCTGAGCAATCTGGATGCGGTCGTTCGTGAGCGGTTGAGGCACGAGATTGCACAGTTGCAGCGGGATATCGGGCTAACAAGCATCTATGTGACGCACGATCTGGTTGAGGCGATGGCGCTTGGCGACCGGATTGCGGTCATGAACAACGGAAGGATCGAGGAGGCGGGAACGCCTGAGAAGATCTTTTATAAGCCGGAGAACGAGTTTGTTGCGAGGTTTATCGGCATGAAGAACATCTTCGAGGGGAAGATTGCCGCGCTGGATGAGGATAACGGGGTTCTACAGGTCTCGACAGGAAATTTCGACCTGACCACGGTTTTCGTGCCATCAAGCGTTGGGACTCGTGTGAAAGCGTGTGTCAGACCGGAAGAGATCATCCTTGCAAAGTCTGACCAGAATACGAACGTGCGGAGCGCAAGAAATGAGATCGCGGGAAGAATCGTCAGCATATCCCAAAACGGTCCTTTGATGAGGGTTCTCGTCGATGTCGGGGGAGATGAGATGTCTGTTGACATAACAAGGCTTGCGGCGCGTGATCTGGGACTGAACCGGGGAGACCGGGTTCTACTGACGTTTAAGGCAACGTCGGTTTATATGATACTATGACGACAATAGAAGAGCAGGTAAAACTGGCAGAAGAGGCGGCACTCGGACTTGCATCCGCAACAACAGAGGCAAAGAACAGTGCGCTTACACGGGTGGCTCGCAACCTGGATGAGAATCGGGATGAGATCAAAAGGGTGAATGCGAAGGACGTAGAGGATGCAGAGAAAGCAAACCTCGCACCGGCACTCATCAAAAGGCTCAAACTCGATAATAAAAAGATAGATGAGATGATTGAGGGTGTGAGATCGGTGATCGGGCTCGTTGATCCGGTTGGAAAGGTTCTCTCTGAAACCGAACTCGACGAGTCGCTCACGCTTTACAAAGTTAGAACCCCGATCGGCCTCATAGGCGTGATCTTTGAGTCACGACCCGATGCGCTCGTTCAGATCGGGACGCTCTGTATCAAGTCAGGAAATGCGGTCGTGCTGAAAGGTGGAACTGAGGCCAAAGGCAGCAACAGGATACTTTTTAACCTGATAAAAGATGCAATCGAAGAGGATGCGATATTCAAAGACTCAATCCAGCTTGTCGAGACGAGAGAGGACGTGCGTGAGCTTCTGAAACTCGACAGCCATATCGATCTCATGATCCCGAGGGGATCGAACGCGCTTGTGAGATACATCCAGGAGAACACGAAGATCCCGGTGCTCGGGCACTCGGACGGGATATGCCATGTTTACGTGGATAAGGGCGCCGATCTCGATATGGCGGTAGATATTGCGTTTGATTCGAAGTGCCAGTATGCAGCGGTCTGCAATGCGATGGAAACTCTCCTTGTCCATGCGGATGTTGCCGACGAGTTCCTATCCCGGGTTGCGGCACGGTATGATGCCGAGGGCGTCGAGTTGAGAGGCGATGAGCGGGTGAGGGCGGTGATCGGGTGCGATCCGGCATCTGATGATGACTGGATAACCGAGTACAACGACCTTATCCTCTCGATTCGAATCGTTGACTCGGCAGGGGACGCAATCGATCATATAAACCGGTATGGCAGCCACCACACCGATGCGATCGTAACATCTGATGAATCGACAGCAGAGTGCTTCATGGAAGGGGTTGACTCGTCATCGGTGATGTGGAACTGCTCAACAAGGTTTGCGGACGGGTTTCGGTACGGGCTTGGTTCCGAAGTCGGGATCTCGACCGGCAAGATTCACTCTCGCG
The DNA here is from genome assembly GCA_013572355.1 of Candidatus Methanogaster sp. Lineage (GTDB taxonomy): Archaea > Halobacteriota > Methanosarcinia > Methanosarcinales > Methanogasteraceae > Methanogaster_A. Next base: position 2,959 of record QBUV01000164.1, on the reverse strand, counting down.
GTCCTGTCGGGCTTGAGGGGCTCACGATCTACAAATACAAATTGATCGGAACCGGACAGGTCGTTGCCGATTACGCCGATGGCAGGAAGCAGTTCACTCATCGACAGGTGGCGCAGGTGGTGTGAGGCGCGGGGTGATACAAGTTATGAGGTCGCTTCGAACGGATCGGGTCGTTGTCAAGGTCGGGACGAACACACTTGCGAGTGAGGGCAGGGGTCTTAATTACGTGCTGATCGAGAGCATCGCAGAGCAGATATCCAAGCTCAAGGAGCAGGGTCATGAGTTCATCGTCGTCACATCCGGTGCGATCGGGCTCGGGTGCAGTGAACTTTCGCTTCCGAAAAGACCGTCCGAGATTGTTCTGCGGCAGGTTTGCGCTGCGATCGGGCAGAGCAAGGTTATGGAGGTGTATCACCGGGCTTTCGAGCACTACGGCGGGATCGTTGCCCAGATCCTCCTCACTTATGGCGATTTCAAGGATGAGTCAAAGCACAAAAACCTTAGAAACGGGATACGCGAACTCCTGCGCTTGGGTGTCACTCCGATCATCAATGAGAACGATGTCGTTGCGACAGACGAGATCGCGGGGGCATTTGGCGATAACGACAGTCTCTCCGCGATGGTCTCGGTTGACGTAGGCGCAGGTCTCCTGATCATCCTGACTGATGTCGATGGCTTGTACGATGGCGATCCAAGAAATAACGACGGTGCAAGGTTGATCGGGACGGTTACCGAGATAACACCGGAGATCGAGGCAATGGCAGGCAGAACCGGATCCGGACTTGCTGTCGGCGGGATGAAGACAAAGATCGATGCCGCAAGGGTCTGCATGGGGGCAGGATGCGATCTCGTGATCGCAAATGGGCGGGAGGATGATGTGATCAGGCGGATCGTTGAGGGCGAGGAACTGGGGACGCTCTTCCGTGGGCGGAGCGATTAGCTATGATAACAGTTGATGATGCGACAGGGATTCTGAATCGCTTCTCTCTTGATCGGAGAACTTATGTGGAGTTGAAAGATTCGTTCGGACGTGTTCTGGCAGAAGACATCGTTTCAGGGATCGATGTCCCGTCTTTTGACCGGTCGGATATGGATGGATATGCGATCAGGGACCGAGATCTCGATGGCAGGAGGTTTAAGCTGGTTGGAGAGATGCACGCGGGAGGCGACCTGGAGGTTGCCATCGGAGATGGCGAGTGCTCCTGGGTCGCAACCGGTGCAAATATCCCGGATGGGGCAAATCTCGTCATCCCGGTAGAAAACACGGAAAAGATCGGCGATGACGTGATAGTTTACGAATCAGGAAAGGAATCGCACATTTCAGAGAGAGGGTGCGACATGAAGCGCGGAGAGATTGTTTTGAGGCGGGGTTGCATCGTAAATGACCGGAATATCGGAATCCTTGCAGCGCTGGGAATCCGGGACGTTCCGGTGTATGATGCGCCCAATGTTGCGATCATCTCAACAGGCGATGAACTCGCCCGGATCAATGATGTGAACTCGATGACGCTCTCAGCAATCGTTGCACAATCCGGCGGCTCACCGGTTTTCATGGGAACCGTGACCGATGATATTTCTCATGTAAAACAGAAAATAAAGGAGGCAGCGGAGTGCGATGTCATTATAACGTCCGGAGGCATCTCATCCGGGAAGAAAGACCTCATGCCAATCGTTGTCTCGGAGCTTGGGGAAGTGCTCTTCCACAGAGTCAAGATGCGTCCGGGCATGCCGATGCTTGCGGGTGTGATAGATGGGAAACCGATTCTCTGTATGCCAGGGAATGTGACGTCCTGTCTGGTCTGCGGACATGTATTTCTGCCTCCAATGCTCAGGCGGATGGCGCATCTGCCGTTTGCCGGGAATGTGAGGCGTGCGAGATTGTCAGAGGCGGCAGTCTCGGAGTACGGGATGCGCCGCTATCTTCCGGTTAAACTGGTGGACGGGGTCGCATATCCAACGTTTAGGGGATCTGGTCTGATCACGTCGATTGGGTATGCGGACGGGATTGTTGCGATTGGAGAAGCGGAGACGCTCAGAGAAGGGGAAGTCGATGTTTGGGTGCTCTGAGGATTTGTGAGGATTCAAGGCACAGGAAACGATGATCAGTGATCGTCACGGTATTTGAGCAGGCAGCAGCTATCGCAGGCATCTCGCTGCCTGCTCATACCCCGCACCCTTCCGAAGAATCTGCATGTCCACAAGATCGACGACGGTTGAAGCGACTCCATACTCGCATCTGCCGCCATCGATGACACAGTCAGCACCGTCCAGCACATCCTCACTGATCTCGCAGACCTCACGCGCTGGCGGCTCTCCTGGCAGGTTGGCACTGGTGGATGTGACCGGGGTTCCTGAGAGCTCGATCAGTCTGATCGTTATCTCGTGATCCGGATACCTGATCCCGACCCGGTCAGAGCCAGCAGTCAAAATATCCGGAACAACCGGCTTTTTCGGAAGGATCACTGTGATCGGACCCGGCAGGAGTTTTCGGATCAGTTCCATCGTATCCGCATCGCAGACTGAAACATCCGGAATCATCCCGTAACTGGATACCGCAAGCGATACCGGGGAGGGTCGCTTCTTTATTGCAAACACCTTTTTAACCGCAGTCCCTGATAGCGCGTCTACGCCGATGCCGTACACGGTCTCGGTCGGATAGATCACGACGCCGCGGTCTCGTATGATCTTTGCAGCAGTATGGATATCCGCCACCTTTCCAGGTGCGCTTGCATGGGTCTTCTGCGAGTTTGCGTGGTTGCTTTCCATGATGAGATTTTGGGGTCTCACAGATAATAATTTGTTGGACTCGTTGCACCAGCACACGCTTCCGGCTGCATCTCAAATGCACAGCCAAACAGAGACTTTTTGTTATCTTCTGAAATTGGGTTTTGGAAAATCTTCTTCGCCATAATCCGAGTCCGCCCGGAAAAAATTAAAAAGCCACGCCAAACATATCCCA
>QBUV01000163.1 GCA_013572355.1 Candidatus Methanogaster sp. | reverse complement strand
AAGAACAAGTCCCTCATCGAAGCGATATCCGAACCACGATGGAAACCCCATGAACCATCACTCGAAATGAAAGCAGCCCCATACCAGAAGATGCCGATCAGTAAAATGTGCGACAACATAAACGATGAATATCGCTTCCACGAACAACCACCTACCGCAACCACGCCGGATGAGATCGCAAGATAACGCTGACCTCTTGAAAAACCAATAGATCTATTGAAAAATAAATATACCATGACCCCAACACCCCTCGGAATCGTGCTCCGCCACGACAAGACCGGCTTCACCTTCATCACAAGAGAGCACCTCAAGACATGGGAGTTCGTCCACTACCAGACCGACAGCCAGCACAGCCAGCAGATCCTCTGCCGCGTAGCAGAGACCGAGCCACTCACCGAGTACCCGGTCGAGTTCCTCCTCGACACCGGCATCAACCCTGCAGATGTCGCAGAGTTCTGCGGCTTTGATCCCGACGAATTCAAATATTTCATGACGAAAGGTGTCGTGATCGGCTATTTCGACGAAAGCCTTGGCGAGTTCATAAACCCGCGCATGAACCCTGCCGCGGGCACCGTGATACACAGGTCGGCAGCCGAGCAGTTGCGCGAGATCAACAAGGCGCAATCCGGCGAGATCGGCTCTGCAACGATCGGGGAGATTGCAGGAACCGATTTCGAGGTCGTGCTCTCGGTTAAGGATGTCGTAAGCCAGCATCTCTCAGTCATCGCAGCCACAGGTGCTGGAAAGTCATACACGGTCGGCGTCATCGTCGAGGAACTGCTCATGCCCCGCAACAGGGCGCCTGTGCTGATCTTTGACCCGCACGGCGAATACACAGTGCTGGATGCGATCGCCAATGACAGCCGGTTCTGGGACGGCGATTACAAGCCGAAAGTCAGGATAGTAAAGCCCGACAAGATCAAGATCCGCGTAGGCGACCTCGAGACGTCTGATCTAATCAGCATCATCGACGACGGCACGATGTCAGACAAGATGAAGACGCTCTTTGGGAGTGCGTGCCGCACGCTTCGGAGAGATGGTTCCAGAGGCGGCACCAGGCAGTTCACGCGGAGCGAACTTAGAAATACGGTCGAGGAGATGCGGGATGGGAACAACGACTCCTCGATCGAGGGGATACTCTGGCGGCTCCGCAAGCTGGATAACGGAATATTCCATGACCACGAGGATGTGCCGATTGTCGATTACCTGCGGATCGGGCAGCTCACGGTTATGGACGTCTCCGGCATCAGCACCGGGTTTCAGCAGATGATTGCGCAGGTGATCCTTAGGAAAATCTTTGATGCACGGCAGAAGACGGAAAACGGCACATATACGCGTGATACACCTGACAAATACCTGCCGTACCCGGTCTTCGTGATTCTTGAGGAAGCGCACCGGTTTGCGCCGCAGGGTGCGGACGGCGGGGGAGTCGCGAAATCAAAGCCGATCATCAAGACGATCCTCTCTGAAGGCAGGAAGTTCGGCGTCGGGATCTGCATGGTCTCGCAGCGCCCAAGCAAGCTCGATTCTGACTCGCTCTCCCAGTGCATGACCCAGATCACGATGCGGATCATCAATCCCGCGGATCAGGAGCAGATCGGGCGGAGCATCGAGTCTGTGAGCCGGGATATCGTATCGGAACTGCCTGCGCTTGCGAAGGGACATGCGATCGTATCAGGCGTTGGCATCAACACGCCGACGATCGTTCGGATCAGGCAGAGGTACGGGCGTGACAGGGGCGCAAGCAAGGATGCGCCATCGATCTGGGTGCGGGAATCACGTACTGGGCGTGCGGGGCAGGGATCGGGTATAATCCCGGATCCTGAGCTGGATATCGGGGTGTAACTGCCCCCAATAAATAGCCATGGTTTTTCCGAAGTTACACCAGGATTCTGCAAAGGGTGGGTATGGTCACGGAGCTATGATGCGGGAAGCGCGGGGGAAGTGAGGAGCGAAGTTATTAGGGGGTATATTGAGAGAGTAGAACATGACTGAACACAACAAGTTGGCGGAATTCATCCCCGCTAATAGATCGCTTGAAGGCGATCTATCGATGCCACTGCCTGAAGGGCAGGGCATTACAGGTGGCAGAGTCTTCGCACATCTATAAAACACCAACAAAGAACGGATTATCACATGCCAATAGACTCCATCGGTACAATATTCGGCGAGACCGGGTTTGCAGACTTCAGGTTCACGGTCTCAGACCCTTCGACAAAGCAGGGAGACTATCTCAAGATCTGGCACGAGATCGATGGCTGGGTGCTTGCCCAGGTGGTCGCGATCACCAGATTGGACGAGAATCGGGACGATTCGAACGCTGACCCGGTGGTTGCAAAAGCTATAGTCATCGGATCGCGGCAGAACCGGATTCTAAGGATGCCCAAGACCCCGTTTAGCCCCGGTGACCGGATATTCCACGCGGATTCCGAACTGATCGCATCGACGCTTGGACTTACCCGCGGTAATGTGTATCTCGGACTTCTTGAGGGGCAGCGGATACCTGTGCATCTCGATGCCAACGCCCTTGTCCAGAAGCATGTCAGCATCCTTGCGCGGACCGGCAGCGGCAAGTCGTATGCAGCGGGTGTGATCATGGAGGAACTCCTCGATCAGGATATCCCGCTTTTGATCATCGATACGCACGGCGAGTACACGTCGCTCAGGGATCCGGCAACCGAAGGGGATTTTGAGTACTTCGAGATAGAGCCAGCAGGATACGGTGAGCGGCTGACCGTGTACACACCAGCAGATAGAGTGCTAAATCCCGGGGCAGATAAGGTCTTTCGGTTAAATGGGGTCAATCTAAAAGCAGCTGACCTCTCAAGGATTCTTAATATCCAGTCGAGCAGCCAGATGGGAGTCATCTACGAGGCGATACAGAAGATACACGCTGAGAAGAACCGGTACACGATCGATGACATCATCTTTGAGGTCGGCAACAGCAACGGCAATGCGAAATGGGGCGTGTTAGGCGTTCTTGAATCGATTCGGGAGACCGAGATATTCTCAGAGAACCCAACACCGATTCAGGAACTGGTTCAGCCCGGACGGGGTTCGATCATCGACATGAAGGGGGTTGTACCTGATATACAGGCGATGATCGTTGCACGGTTGTGCGAGGAGCTCTTTGAGGCAAGAAAAATCAACACCATCCCTCCGATGATGCTCATTATCGAGGAGGCGCACAACTACTGCCCTGAGAAGGGTTTTGGCAAGACCGTCAGCACCGACATCATGCGAACGATCGCGTCAGAGGGCAGGAAATTCGGGCTCGGGATGATGGTGATCTCCCAGCGCCCGGCACGCATCGACAAGAACGTGCTCTCGCAGTGCAACACCCAGATCGTCCTCAAGGTCACCAACCCAAACGACCTGCAGGCGATTCGAAAGGGGCTTGAAGGGATCAGCGTTGAAGCAGAGGCTGAGATCAAGAGACTGCCTCCGGGGGTTGCGATGATCGTGAGCGGCGATATCGAGCGACCGATAGTGGTCGAGATCCGCGCACGGAAGAGCAGGCACGGCGGGAAGTCTGCATCCGTGATCGAGCGCAAGCCGCTGCGCGAAGAGCAGCAGGTGGGAAGGGAGCGTGAGCCACTGTTTGCGCCAGAGAAGAGGGTGGAAGCGGAAGAGAGAGTATCTGCTACAGAACAGAAGCCTCTCGAAGGAAGGAAGACCAGCGGTTTATTCGCAAAGGTTTTCGGAAGCGGAAAGACATAGACCCACCTGTATTTTTGTTGCGAAGTTTCACGTCTCACTAAAGTACTTTTCGATAAAGAGAAAGGTTTAAATAGCAGAACTTGCACACCATAAATTACACTTGTCGATAAATGGATAAGTGAGAACAAAGGAGGACAATACAATGAAAACCAGGACAGTGAGCATGATACTAACATTCCTGCTGATCGCCGGAGCCGGCATTCCGGCAGTGGCAGTGGCAGCAGTTCCTATGCCGATACCGGCAGAACCACTGATGATGGTGACGATGGAAAGACCACCAGATCTGACAGATACGGACTTTCAGAAACTTCAGATCAGTCCGCGACACTCTAACATGGAGCTGATGCCGGGCGAGAGCGACGAGATCACCGTGACGGTGACGAACAAGGACAACGTGACGATATCGCTGGATCCAAAGGTTGTGGATCAACCGTACAGCGAGTACGTATTCGACGAAGACTGGATCACCATAACACCAGCTTCCGCAGAACTCGGACCAGACGATGAAGTGGAGTTTACGATCTCGGTTTCAATTCCTGATGACGCCGAGCGCGGGCACTATGGATTGCAGGTCGCATTCACAGAAGATGTGATGCCGACGCCATACCCATCACCGTATCCGATGTACCTCAATGCGCTCGACCTGTTCATCAGCGTGTGGTCACCGCCTGTGATCCAGATCCAGCCATCATACATCTATGACCGGGTCGAATCCGGCAAGGAGTATGACTACACGGTCAACCTGAAGAACATCGGCGAGGATGCAATCGAGATCAATCCGAAGCTTGGAGGTGAGCGATTTTACGGGTACGCGATGGGGATGGCGCAGGCATTCGAGGATGACGCAATCACGATAGATGCCCCGCCAGTTGTGCCGGCAGGCGGCACCGCCACAGTTACCTTACATCTTTCGGTGCCCGAGGGTTCGAAAGGCAGGTACGAAGGCGGACTCGATCTGGATATCAATGACCCCTCGGTCGACGAATGGAACGGGATGATTCATCTCAGTTTTGAGGTGTGGACTCAGCCAACAGAGCCGTTTGTAAAGACGTTTGCAGTAGAGATCGCCGAACCCATAACAATTGAGATCACATCGCAACAGTACCGGCATTATACCTGCGGAGGCGAGAGTGGAGGCAGCAAGGATGAAGAGCCGTCCTTTGATGTGACGCTTAAGAAAACGTCAGGAGATGATGTAACACTGACCCGCACCATGGCGGCATACGCAGGCTCGGTCAATCTCGGTGGCAGCGACTGCATCCCGCCATGGGAGATCGACAGCAGCGGAATGTACGATGAGAGCCGCACCAGTTACGTCGAACGCTACACCGCGGACGGCACGGTCGGAGAGTTGGAACTTGGCATACTTCCGCGCTACGCCGAAGGATTTGAGTACACGATAACGATCGGAGATGCGGGATGAGGCGCTCCGCCGCGCCCCATCCCATAGCAGGTGGCAACATGGCAAAGATACCGGCACTGGCAGTGATTGTGATCTCATCAGCGCTGATCCTTGGTGCAGGATGCATCACAGAAACAGGCGACACCGCCCAATCGTACAACATCGTATGGGCGGGCACGCCGCCTGCCGATCAAAAGGCGATCGAAGCTGAACTCTCGCACCAGATCGCGCCGTATCCGGGCGCGGTGTACGGCAACGTAACCGTCTCGGCATCGGAAAAAGACGGCGTGCGTCTGCACATATCTGCCGCATCGCCAACATGCAGATATCCTGATCTCTATGACTTTGCGTACATGAACCATGAACTCATCAGGACCGGATATCTCCTCGAAGCGATCCCTGAGGCGACGAGGCAGGACGCAATCGGAATTGCGATGCAGAATCCCGAGATCGCGGGTGCGTTACCGGGCGGTGCAGGCGCTGGCGTTCCGACTGTACGAAGGATTCTTCCCGAGACCGCAGAGGAGTTCTACGTGCCAAAGACCTGCATAAGCGTTACATGGGCGGATGCATCGGTCTCCGCGCTTGTCGATATGGACACTGGAAGCGTGGTTGAGACATGGGGGGTGGGGGGATGAAAAACAGATCGAGACTGAAGATACTGAAAATATCCTGCATATACGGCGGCGTGCTCAGCCTGATTCTTGTTGGTCTGTACGTCTTCTTTGTGGTCGCATTTCCCGGCACCGTGAAATTCATGCCGATCCAGGTCACTCTGCTGCTGACAGGGCTCGTCTCAGCCACCATCTTCTCCTATATGCACCTCAATTACGCCGGAAAGAACCCGGAAGAATTCTCATGCCCAATCCTTCCCGGAATCATCATAACTGCGATCTGCCTCATATCTGGTCTGATCTTCATCATACCCCAGCTGTTAGGCGTATTTTATGGAAATTTGGAGTCCGTAGTTTACATGACCATCTTCGTAACACCGGGGTATATCAGCCTGATTCTTGGCATCCTCTCCGCGTATGCGGTGTTAAGCGGCAGCAGAAGATCTCCGGAGGGTCTTGCTCAGTGGAAGATACGGGGGCTGCAACTGAGCACGGTGATCCTCGCGACAGGAATCGTTGTTTCCGGCATATCCCTATCATCGGGCATTCTTGGAGATGCCATGATGCAGTATGAACTCACGATCGATACGTCGGAAGAGACCACGCTTTTTGTGCCACTGCCTGTTGATGGGTCGAATAACGTGACTGTGGGGCTCATATATGGGCTGGAATTGGTTGAGGGCGACGCCGTGTGGGATATTGTGGATACCGATCACGGAAAAGCGCTGGAGGTTCGCACCAGCACGGGATGCGTACTCTCTGTCCAGCAGGAATGCGGGGAAAAGGGCCGGGATGAGGGGCGCGAATGGGCATACAGCCACAATCTCAGCACGCTGTCCGGGGTGGACATGACAGCTTACGAAGCATGGGTCTTCTCCTCGAATGCTAATACAACCCTATACATGGAACTATCAATGGACACTGGTCTGGGCGTCGTGTTGAGATACAGTTGCGACGGTGCACCCTTGAGCGTTGGGTGGCAGACGGTTGGTATGGACACAAGCGTAGTTGAGGCATGGGTGGTGGGTGGATGAAAAACGTCCTGACAGCCCCGGACCGGTTCTTTGGCGAACTATCTGATAAGGAACTCTCACGAAATAACCAGGGGTCAGAGATTGACCAACACGCGGGCACACTACTTCTCGATGATCGTCTCGTCGATCTTCATGCCGAAGTGCCGTGCCGAATCCTCGAAATGGACGAGCACCTCGTCGCCGACCTTGAGGTTTGCGATCGATATCGGAAGCCCGTCTGCGCCGACGAGTTTTATCGTCTCGGCATTCTGCAAGATCGTTGTTATCGTGTTTCCATCGACTTCAGCCTTGACAAGCGTCAGAGGTCGCTTCTCGATCTTGACCCTTCCAACGATCCCGTCCCTCTGCTCGCCTCGCGCATTTACGATGGTCACGCCATCGCCAGCAGAGAGTTCTGATAGGTACTGCGTCTTCTCGCCGACCTTCGCATAAGCATGTACTGCGCCCGCATTGACCCTGAACGGGCGGGATGCAACATACGGGCTGTCTTCTGCCTCGGATTGTATCAGGAAGAGTCCGTTTGACTGCGATCCGACAAGCATCCCCTCTCCAACCGACATCAGCGAGCAGGTGTCCACGCAGACCCGGTCGCCCATGCCCTTGGGTTCGACCACTGTCACCCGCGCAACCTGAAGCGGTACCGTCGGAATGCCTGAGCGTTCCACAACGCCAACGATGCGCTTGATCTCTGACGGATCATCGGTATCTATGAGAACGCCGTCCGAGCCGTGCTCAAGCGTCTCGATCGCGAGTTTTGCCTCGTCCGCGTCCTGAACTCCGGCTATGATAGCAACATCTTCGTCAAAGAGTCCTGCGATCATGTTTTCGAGCGGGATAACCTTCCAGTCAGTCCCTACCGCGATCAGGTAATCACAGACCCGACCGAGTTCAACCGCGAACTGTTCGTACTTCTTGTCGCGGATGACCACGTATCCGGCAACCGTCTTTCCTTCGGAAGCCAACCTCCTTGCCGTGATAATATCCATTGATCCGGTTAAATCGGTAGGAAGCGGCTGCGTTCCATCGCCTTCCCCGTTTATGCCGACCACCACAATATCAGGCATGACATCCTCTGCAACAGGGGATGCCACCATGATATCGCCAAGTTCCCGCACCTTCCCGACACGACCTTCTGATGCGAGCACGCATTCCACACCTGACTCAAGACTGGTGGTAATTCTCTGCTTCTGCGCATCCCAATTACCGGTGTCTGCCTTGATCCAGGTGGTCTTTGTGCTCATGATGGACTCGCTGGGACTCGAACCCAGGGCCTTCGCCTTGCAAAGGCGACGATCTTCCAACTGATCTACGAGCCCGTGCCATTAAACTATGATGCGCATTGATTTAAAGGTATCTGGAATTCGGGGTTGCCAACTTACTATGGTGCTGGTCAAAACGTATCACTGCCAATCTAAAAAACACTTTTCAGAATTGTAATAGTTGCGATGATGATGTGAAGGGAGTGAGTTTGAAGAGATGCTA
>QBUV01000090.1 GCA_013572355.1 Candidatus Methanogaster sp. | reverse complement strand
CAATGTGCTGCATAGCTCCCAACACAACGAAGTCAGTAATAATACTGCCTCGAATAACTCGGTCGGCATCGAGCAAGCTCTCTCCGACAACAACAATCTGACGGGTAATGTCATATCGAAGAATCGGTATGGCATCTTCCTGTACAAGTGCAACAGCAACGAGATAACCGGCAACACCCTCCTCTCGAACAGTGACTGCGGCATCTATCTCAAGTACTCCGACGACAACGATCTGATGGGCAACACCGTACGTTTGAGTCGTCTTGGTATTCATCTTTCAGACTACAGCAGAAACAACACAGTAAAGGACAATTTTCTATCAGAGAACAGCGAAGACGTCAGGATAGCGGATGATTCTGGCAATCATGCCCGCAATTACGAGATAGTGCGAGATCCCCCACCGAACCCGGTCGAGTTCATCCTGCCCGCAACCGATCGCGGGCTTGACATAGATGGGGACAGTATCTTCGACTATCTGGTCGTAGAACTTGCCGCACGCACCAGCGAACCGGGCAGGTATTCTTTTACTGGCGAATTGTGCATGCCGCCTGGAACGCACGAGATGCCGGGGGTGGACGGTAAGATCGGTACCGGTTTACATATCATAGAGATAGTACCTGCTGCGGTCCACCTGAACGAGAGCGTTCAGACGGTTGCGATCAATTTTGAGGGTGGACGCATCCGCAATGATCAAATAAACGGACCCTACGAAGTCCGTATCTCAGTGAACAACGAGACGCACGACTTTGGTCGAGCATTCGATCATACGACCGGCGATTATGGGTATGCGCAGTTCGAACAACCAGACCTGTTGCTCTCAGGTCCGGTGCGCTCGAAGGCGGATGCCACCGAACTGGCGCGAGAGAAAGCCGAAGAACTCGGTATTGTGGTCGGGGCGGTGAACCACACCAGAATCCAAATAGACCAGAATCATGAGATATGGTTTATCGAGTTTAAGGGTGGGGAATTCGACGAGGTTTTCATGATTTATGGCGAAGACGATATCAGGCACTGGACTATGGATGATAAGCGGCCAAAGGGTGTGCATGTTCCATTCATCGGCGTGGCAGGTGTTATTGCGATTGTGGCGCTGGTGTACGCTCTTTGCTTGGGGAAGTGGCTGGGTCGCACGTAGTTTTGACGACCCGAACATCTACACCAGCCGCAGTTCCCCTGTGACCGCGTCCAGTTTATCAGACTTACCAGGTCCTATGCCAAGTGCTGTGACCGTGCCAGGCGGTATCTCGGTGAGACCCGCGTCCGTGATCAGCGATGCCGGAATCCCTGCTGCTTCTGCGTCCATCTTCAGTTCGTACATCTCTGAAAGATCCTTCACCTGCAGCACGATCTTCTTCTGCCCGCCATCCTTCCATGACCTGCGATCGCTCGAATCTGCTTGATCTGCCGCGGATACCGCAGCATGTGCGACCTGCACCGCAAGTTTCCCGCGTGAGAGTTTCAGATCCTCCCGGATGATGATGCACTGTTTGTACTCGGTCATGTGAAGGTATATGAACGCATAGAAACATTATATCATTGTATGATAACGCAAGCGTCGACGCCAGGGGCGTTAGCAGAGGGGGTTATCCTTTCCGTATTCGAATCGGATGAACGGTTTCGGAGTGTGCTTTCGAGAACGATAAAGGAGGAACTTGGTATGACCGTTCTCGAATTCAGCGAATGCGCCTCGATTCCGCACAGCACGATGTACAAGATACTCGGAGGGCGCCGCGAGCCGAATGTGAAGACGCTTCGGCAGATCGTGCAGACGATACGAAAACTCGAAGGGACCGAGAAGAACTTTATCGCGGTCATTGCAGCGCGTCCGGTACTCGACCGCATCACCGAGAGGCAACTCTTGATCGAGGGCGAGAGCGTGGTCGTGCGAGAGTATGCTGCCTCCACGATGGAGGATGCGATCATAGCAGCGGTTCGTGCCGAGCGTGACGGCGCATCAGCGCTCGTATGTGCACCGATCGTAAGCCCGACTGTGGAGAAGATATTACGCATCCCGGTGGCAACGATCAATCCGACGAGCAGCATTGTGCGGGCGATCGAACTTGCCGCACGCAAGCGAAGCAGTTAATATGGATGTGGGGGGAGAATCCAGCATGTACAGATTCACCGGGATGCTGTCCGAACTCGGCGGTTTCTCCGGCAGACTGGGGCGATATTATGCGATGCTTGACGTGATTCTCGTCTTTATGGCATCGTACGCTCTTGTCATCTTCACCGGCGTCCACCAGATCTGCGCAGAGATGGTAGACGCCGACATTATCATGTTCTCAGAGGTTGGCGTGGAGATTGCGGCACCTGCTGTGTGCGCGATCCTGCTTGCCATTGTGGCTATGGTGCCGATCTCGATCCTGCTTGTAATGTTTACACGCAGGAGGCGCGATGGGGTCTGCGCATCCGTAGGTGCCGCATATCCCGGACTGGATGAGCCCTTAAAGACCGCTTATGACAACCGCGGGATTGAGAATGTGGTGGTTGACGATCTGGCAGAGATGGTCACAGCAGAGATGGATGAGATCGCATATTCGTCGTTTTTGAACCGGAAACGGATCACATCGAGAGTTGTCTTGATTATCCTGCTTGCGCTCTTCATCGTATCGCTTGCGGTTGCGAATTTCTCTGTGGCGGAGTCTGCCCGCGGTGTACAACTGCCCCTGATTGGTGGGGGTGGTAGTGAAGGCGGTGGCGGTGGCGACCTGATAGATGGAGAAGGCACGGGCAGCAGCGGTGATATCTATGGCGAGCCCTCGGTTGCGTCCATCGAGGGCACGAACCTTGACCTCACGATGTACACCGGCATCGGATCCGAGTTTTCGATCCGTGAAGTATCGGAAACAGCGGCTCAGGAGTTTACGGAGTCTCCCACGTTTCCGGTAGAGGTGACTGGTTCAGGAACATCGCAAGAGCAAATTACTGACGCTGAGCTGGTCGGAAGATACTTCGAGGAACTTGCCGCGGCGGGATGATATGTACGACGTAATCATCGCTGGCGGCGGTCCTGCAGGTTCGATTGCCGCAGAGAAGGCTTCCAGAGGCGGACTTTCTGTGCTGATGCTTGAGAAGGCGACATATCCAAGAAACAAAACGTGCGGCGGCGGAGTCTCCCAGAAAGCGCTGGATGTCATCGGTGGGATCGATAAGGAATTAATCGAGCGCGAAGCATTCGGTGCACGCATCTTTCTCCCGGATTACCGAAACTTCGCAGGGATGCTTGATGACCGGGTCGCGGTAATGACGCGGCGTGAGAATCTTGATCACTGGCTTGCCCGCAGAGCAGAGGATGCTGGTGCCGTGGTTCAGGATGGCGAGGGTGTGAAAGACGTTCTCTTCACCGGGGACTATGTGGAAGTGGTGACCTCCAAAGACCGGTACCGTTCGAGGATGATCATCGGATCTGACGGGGTGAACAGCACGGTAGCGAGAAGATCCGGCATCAGAACGCGCTGGGGTGCTGATATCGGTATGTGTCTGGAAGCGGAGGTCGAACTTGGGGAAACTGTGGTCGACGAGTGTGTCGAGGATAGATTGGTTGAATTTTATTTTATCGAAGACCGGGGTTACGGATGGGTATTTCCGAAGCGGGATCGTATCTCGATAGGTATCGGCGAATTTGCCCCGCGAGTGGATGACCTGAAGGGATCGTTTAACAGGTTTGTCAGGGACGTCTCGGTACAGAAAAATATCGATATCGAAGGCAGGATAAGTGGAATAAACAGCTATAGAATTCCTGCTGGCGGCTTTGAGCGAAAAATACATGGCGACCGTGTGCTCTTGGCAGGCGATGCTGCCGGTTTTGTCGATCCGTTTCTTGGCGAGGGGATCTATTATGCTCTGAAGAGCGGCGAGATAGCAGCAGATGTCGTGGCAGGTGCTGTCGAGAGCGGCGATTTCTCTGAAAGATTCTTGCAGGAATATGTGACGAGGTGCGAAAAGGAGTTTAATCACGATCTAAAATCTGCACTGAAGTTTGCAAACTTTGCTTATGGTCATCGGGACTTGTTTTTAAAGGCATTATGGAGGGACAAAAGGCTGTTCATGGAATATCTGAGAACCGCAAGGGGGGATAGGACATACACCGAATTTAACAGGTGGTGTGCCCGCAGGTCTCCTGTGACGTTTGCAAAACTGATCGTTGGTAGATAGGGTGGATAGAGTGGATCGGGGACTGTTGTACGTTTTACTTAAGAGCGATCACACTTTTGGCAATCCCAACATTTATAACCATAAAACCGCTATGTATAGAGAAAAAGGAGCATATAAATGGTAACCAAACCCGCGAAAATGTACCGCAAGTTTAAGCGTCCATACACCCGCCGCGAGTATATGGGCGGCGTTCCAGGCAGCCACATCGTAAGTTTTGACATGGGTAACCTCACAGAGGAGTTTCCAGTTTCCATATCCCTAATCGCAAAGGAACAGTGTCAGATGAGGCACAACGCGCTTGAAGCTGCACGGATCACCGCAAACCGGTATCTTCTCAGGGAAGCGGGACGTGCGAATTTCCACATGAAACTGCGCGTATACCCGCATCAGGTGCTTCGGGAGAACAAACAGGCGACTGGCGCAGGCGCTGACCGTGTGTCAAGCGGCATGCGACATGCGTTTGGGAAACTGGTCGGGACTGCCGCACGGGTACATACAGGGCAGCGCGTCTTTACGGTATCGGTGCGACCACAGCAGTTCCAGCACGCAAAGGAGTCGATGAGGCGTGCAGGGTATAAACTGCCAACGCCGGTCAGCATCGTGATCGATAAGGGGCAGGAACTGGTTCAATGACCGATTATGCAGGAAACCTGGACCGGGCATTCGAACAGATGCCGGAGTACCTGACGACTGATGTGCGTTTCTCAGTTCCGGAAGCAGACGTGATCATAGAAGGGAAAACCACCGTTTTAAGAAACTTTCTTGAGATCACCGATACCATCAATCGAGACCCGACCCACCTGCTGAAGTATCTCCTGAGGGAACTTGGAACTGCTGGCAAATTCGACGGGACTCGCGTGATCTTTCAGGGAAAGTTCACCACCGAGACCATCCAGTCCCAGATCCAGGCTTATGTCGATGAGTTTGTGATATGCTCTGAGTGCGGACGTCCTGACACCACACTGGTGCGCACCGACCGTGTGCTGATGTTGAAATGCGATGCATGTGGCGCGCACCGACCGATCAGGAAACGCAAGGTTCGTGCCGTACAGGCAAAGGAGCCGATAGAAGAAGGCGGGGAATACGATGTCAAGATCACCGGAGTCGGGCGAAAAGGCGACGGATTTACCCAGATCGACAAATACACGATCTACGTCCCGAAGACGATCAAAGGCGAGATCGTAAAAATAAAAATCAAGAGCATCTCCGGCACACTCGCATTCGCTGAACTGCTCGAACGGAAATCATAGTGACCAAAGATATGGGGGAATAATGGGACTAAGTGAAGATGATCTCTTCTTTGAGAACCGGTGCAGGGCTATGTTCGTCGTCAATGTGCTTGCAGACAACGATGCGTATGCCGGGTATATGAAACCCAAAGGATTAAGCGGCGTCCAGATACTGGACATCATCGATCTGTTTAAGAGCGCCTTTGGGGAGATCGATGATAAAGAGATTATGCAGACAGCCGACCAGCTGGTACATGAGGGATTACTCGTCTCAAAAGGCGGCGGAACCGTGGTGAATCCGAATCCCCCAATCTCTGTGGATTCAGAAGGCATCAAGATCGAGATTGAGGCGGTTGGATCTGTGGATGAAGAGGTAAATCTACCGGCAACGTCGTGATATCACCTATCTCACACATCATATCACAGCGGATTTCAGTTCCCGTGTAAGTTTTTCGATGCGTTCGGGTACGTTTACGCGGTCTGCGATGATGTTCACGAACGCAGAACCGACGATCACACCATCTGCACCCGCTTTTATGATGGCGGATGCCTGATCCGGCGTCGATATGCCGAATCCGACTGCAAGTGGCGTCGTCGTCTTGGTTGTGCTGCGCACGAGATCGATTAAGGAGAGCGTCGATGCTGCGATATCATCCCTTGCACCGGTGACTCCGATTCTCGCAACGAGATAGATGAAACCGGAACCCCTGTCTGCGATTTTTCCCATCCGTTCCGGGTACGTGGTCGGCGCGATCAGGAAGATGAGATCAACCCCATGCGCCTTACAATACGTGGCGAGACCGTCTGACTCCTCGACCGGAAGATCAGGAACGATGATGCCCGAGATCCCGCTCTCTACACAGTCGCGTACGAACCGTTCGAGCCCGCGCTTGAATATGATGTTGTAGTAGGTCATCACCACAAGCGGAACAGAAACGTCAAGCGATCTGACAAGATCGAAGAATATGTCAGGGTTCATGCCAGCATCAAGCGCCCGTTCGATCGATGCCTGAATCGTCGGACCATCAGCGATCGGGTCTGAAAACGGAAGTCCCAGTTCGATCACGTCCGCGCCGCCGCGTACCAGTGCATGCACGATCAGTACCGTGTCGTCCGGTGTCGGGTCGCCCGCGCAGATGTATGCGATGAGTGCACCCTCGTTTCGGGTTTTCAGTTCAGTGAATTTGTCTTTGATGTTCATGGGATGATCGTCCGTATTGCGGTCTGATGCTTTCATATAGTAACATGAAACCACATATAAGAATCGGGATGGGGGCGTAAACCATCATAAATATCCGGGCGGACATATAGATAATTGAGTGATTCAGTGCAACCCCGCCCCCCCCCAAAAAAAGCCACCATCTTTATATCGGCAGCAATAGATAAACTCCTGATGGAAAAGAAGCGCCTGATCCTGATACTTCTGATACTTCCAATCCTCCTGTCATACGCCCCGCACACATCAGCTGCGCCGGTGTCGGTCATGCTTCCCGCAGTATATTCAAGCGAAGAGATCGGCGTGCTCACGAATCTGACGGTATGGGTGACAGACGGCACCGGACACGTCTTCGTCGACACCAAGCCGTTTGCACAGGTCGATATGCAGGGCTCTGCCCGGTTGTCATCGATGGTGGCATGTGACATCACAGGCACCGATCCCGAATCCCACGACTTCTTCTATGTGATACACGCAGACTCGCCCGTGATCGGCGGACCCTCAGCAGGCGCGGCGATGACCGTCGCTACGGTTGCAGCGCTTGAGAACTGGACCGTCGATCCGGGGGTCGTTATGACCGGCATGATCAACCCGGACGGATCGATCGGTGCGGTCGGGGGAATACCTGCAAAACTAAACGTATCCGTGAGGCACGGCGCACACACATTCCTGATACCGCCGGGGCAGGGGAACATCACGGAGATCGTGCAGGTCATCGAACAAGATGATCCCTTCACGATCAGCGATGAACTGGTCACTACAAACGTGATCGAACTCGGAGCGGCGCAGCGGGTCGAGGTCAAGGAGATCGGCGACATAAGGGACGCGGTTTATGCATACACTGGTAACGAGATTCCCCTGACAATACTGTCTGGCGAAGTGCAGACCAGAGGATACTTAGATGCGATGCAGCCGCTTGCTCTTGCGTTGATGGACGAGACGAGAGCACAGTACAATGAGACCGATGCAATCGTGGATCAAGGACTTGAGGATGCACTTATAAGCCAGATTCAGGCGATTGGAGATGCACAGAACGATTACGACATGGGAAATTACTATGCGTCCATGAGCCGGAGTTTCAGTACGATGATCAATATTCGGCGCATCGGCTGGTACTCTCTGTATCTCGACTCCGATGACAAGGATAAGTATCTCTCCAATCTCACAGTCTGCGTCGAGGACGAGATAGCAGATGCCGAACTCGCCGTTTCGGAAGCGAGATCTGATAATGGGATTTTAGAGGGGGTCGGTGCGGCGGAATCGAGACTTACGATAGCGAAAGAGCGATTGGACTGGGCAGGTCATGCAGAGAGCGCGGACGATACGATCTACTTGCTTGCGTTTGCGATGGAGCGGGCACGGTCAGCAAAGTGGTGGGCAACGCTCTCATGCGTCGGCGGAGGTGCGGAGATTCCGGAGGATCTGCTCAAGGATCGTGCAGGCAGTTACTACAGCCAATCCGCGTCGATACTTGCTTATGCCGAGATGCTGACCAGCGAGGCTGGAGGAGACCGATCATGGATCATGGGTGCGACAGACGACCTATCCCGCGCCAGAAGGGAACTACGCACAGGATACTATGCCGGCGCGATCTACGATTCGCTGCACGCGATGGTGATAGCGGGAACCGCGATCGAACTCATAGGCATCGCTGATATCGATGAGAAGGTGAACAGGAGCGAAAGAGCTGCGATGTCAGCCATCCTCTCTGCGAGAGAGGGTGGGGCAGAGCCGATTCTTGCCACGAGCGCTTATGAGCACGCAGAAATACTCGCGGCATCCGATACCGATCGGATCGTTGATTACGGGTATGCGAAGATGGTTGCGAGAACAGCGCGGTTCTTCGCATATCAGGACAATAGGACTGCAGAACCGGGAACTGGTGGGGCAAGAGGGGTTGTGGACGAAGAGACCGCGGAGGCGGTCGGTCCGGGCGGGCACTGGGTGCTAACCGTAGTCGCTGCTGTGTACCTGCTCAGGAGAAGATACGCGTGATTCAGGTGCAGTGGTTCGTAAGGTTTAAAACAGATACATGCAAAGGTTGGTATCGATGAACGGTTGTAGAGTTTTGATGGTTGTGGTGGCTGCGGCTCTTCTCATGCTACTGTTTCCGATGACTGCTGCTGGTGTGGAGACCACCAACGTCACTATAGGGGCAAATGGCTACATAGTACTGAATAATGACATCTACATCGAGCTGCTCGACGTTGGTTCGGACATGGGCTGGTCTGCACAAGTCCATTTTTACAGTTATCAAGACTCCGTCGGTACAAAAAAGACCCTGTATATAGGAGATATCTCCACCAGCTACACAAGCGGTAGCGGCATGACAATAGACGTTACGCTCGATTCTGCTTTCTCCAATGGTGCCGCATTTGTGATAGAAAGTTCGAAAAAACTATACGTAACCGAGCGACATGCCGGCAAAGTAGAAACCGAAGCAGTAACCGTCCCGAAACTCACCATCACGAGAACGATCGATCCGAATTCGGCAGAGATCGGTCAGACCGTCAAGGTCACGCTCACGATCAAGAACACAGGAAACGGCACTGCAACAGATATTATGCTTGATGAGGGCACGATTGCGAAGACGTACAAGGATGGCTGCCCGTCCGAAATCGATGATATAGCAGCAGGAGCGACTGAAAGGATCGAGTATGATCTGAAGATCGGGGATGAGGTGCAGCCAGGGATGCGCGAGATGCCCGCTTCCGTATTGAACTACGAGAGCGAGTCAGGCGTTTCGGATTCGACACAGTCCCAGTCCAACATCCTCGAGATCATACTCGAGACGGTTCTGCTGCCGGAACTGACGATCTCGATCGATCCGATCAACTACGTCGTAACCTGCGGCGATGATGTCCCGATGGTTATTACGATCACGAATGTCGGGAACGCCACCTCTGAAAAGGTCTATGTCAAAGGCGATCTGCATCCTGGTGTGCGATTGAAAGGCGGCGAGTTAGAACCGGTATACGAATCGATCAAACCGGATAAGAGCGAGGAGTACGAGGTTACACTGGTCGCAGACGAGGAAGGCGAGCATGTGGTTGAGATGAAAGTTATGTGGGCAGACGAGGAGGAAACCGCTGTTTTTGAGTTCCGGGCAGAGAAGTCGGGTTTGGAAAAGTATTATGTATATATTATTGCGGCAATTCCGATACTCTTAATACTGTTATGGCTCATAAAACGACGCAGAGAATATTCTTATTAAAGAGATAGGTGACCATGCTTAACATATTAGTTCTTGGACTGGGGCAATGCGGAAATCGGATACTTGATGCAATGAATCGTGAGGCGTTTGGACGCGGCGGCGCATTTGCGAAATATTATACACGCCAGAAGTTTCCGGCATCGGTCAAGACGATTGCGATCAACACAGCGATCAATGACTTAAAAGGACTTGTGGATACGCGTGCGAAGGACCGGTTGCATGTCCCGCATCTGCACGGCGTCGGCGCGAATCGAACCCTCGGGAAGAGGGTGTTTGAGGATAACAAGGAGATCATCATGAGTGAGATCGATAAAAGAGGGGCATTTGATCTCATATTCATCATAACGTCTGCCGCAGGCGGTAGCGGCTCATCATTTGCACCCCTCCTCGTACGCGAACTGAAAGAAACATATACCAACGCTCCGGTAATCTGCATTACAGTACTTCCGTTCAGGGAAGAGGGATCCATCTTCCTGCAAAACGCTGCTTTCTGCCTGAAGGACATTATAGACGAGAAACCTACTGGAGTGCTTCTCGTGGATAACCAATACCTGAAGAAGTACGCAGGCGACATCAAATCCGCTTACGACAAGATCAATAACACGACCGCGCGGCGTTTACTCTTCCTTATAGAGGCGCTCAACAGTGAGATGCTGATGGTCACCGACCTTGGCGATCTCAAGACCGTGATGAACGGCGGAATCGGCATCGGAACCATGGGATTTTACGAGGCGTCCAAGGACAGTACAATCAAATCGGCGATTCTCGGAAGTTTCAAGCCGAGCGGACTTCTATTCCCAACAAACGTCTACAAAGAAGGTGCGCGTGCGATGCTGATCATCAAAGGCGACAAGAAATATCTTAATCTCGACCTGATCACCAAGACCATAGAAGAACTGTCCGTCGAGGTTGGGCAGGTCTTCAAGGGGGTTCTCGTCCAGAGAGGCAGACCAAGAGTTTTGTCACTATTTACGCTAAACTCAGTCCCGGAACTTGAAAAATTGTATGCCGCTGCGGCAGAGGCAATTCGGTTCGAGAGGGATAGGCAGGACCAGTCAAAAAGCCAACTCGACAGCGCGTTTTCTCACATCGAAGATCTTGAGCCGATATACTAATAATAGGGATGCATGATCATAAGACAGTACGAGGATAGGATCTCCACAGAATCGGTCACCGATACTCTTGCGAAGATGGGATTTAAGGTCTTCCGTATCGAAGACGGGCAGGATCTGTACTACAGTAGCGATGTACGCATGTACACCGAAAATGATATTAGGGTTCACGCCAAAAAGAACTTCTTTGATAAGATGGTGATCGAACTGAACAATGAGATGAGACTTATTTTCGTGCATGGTGATGAGACCGAGGCAAAGGCGTTTCTGGACAATCTGGCAAGGACATAGTGCACCATGACGACACAGATGGGGAAACGGACAAAACTCGTAAACGACCCTTCCGACTTGGTACCATTGCTGCGGACATTCGGATCAAGCGTACACAAAAGCGTCTTTGATGAGTTATCAGAGGGATGGAGGACCGAGCAGGAACTTGCAGAGCGCATCGGCGCAGACATCAAGCCGAGTCTCGTGATCCTGCGGAAGAGCGGGCTGATCGAGAGCCAGTGGAGGATGCCAGAACCCGGGAAAACCCCGGACAAGGAATATACGGTATCGTATTCGAAGTTACATGCAAATTTCCAGTGTTCGATCAAGGATATGAGCGACCTGATCATGATCACGTTCAAGAGCGATGGAGAGCTTGCCGACCTGATCGAGTCGATCGAAGAGGAGGTTTCCAAGGGCAACCGCTCGATGGCAGGACTGTCCAGGGTCTTTGACCTGAGTTCGACATTCATAAGAAGCATTGCAAGACGGTCGGACAAGCTGGTAGTCAAGGGACAGCGTCTCGAACTGGTGAAGACCGGGGATCGATAGCTGGGGCATCGAAATGTTGTACCTGTTCACTTTTTACCAATAGCTGATGGTATGGCGATCATACCCCGGACATGGACTGAATTGTCGAGGTTCAAGTTATGCCCATCAACTATCGTATATCAGGACAGTACCAGATATATCTGGTAGCGCAAAAAAGAAACAAAGAGGGGATTACTCCCCTGTCACCGCATCGTAGAACCTTGTATCGAAGAGATCCTCCTCGGTAAGCATTGTGTCGATATTTCCGAGATCGTAGTGAACCTTCGCAAATTCAAGGGTGCTGTTGATCTGGAGGTATGGATCGCTGATCCATTCACCATCCCACGTTTCGAAGGAATGCTTGACCTTGTTGAGATCGTATCCGGTCTTATTTGCGAATGTCCCGGCTGCCTCGTCCTGGTTCTTTATGAGATACTCGGTCGCCTTGATATGCGTCCTGATGATCTGCTTGACCATCTCAGGGTTTTCCCGGATCAGTTTACCGCTTACGAGCAGGCAGCAGCACGCATGATCAGGCCACATCTCACCTGAACCGACAACGCTTCTACCGTTACCCTCCATCTCGATCACTGCCGGACCCGGATGCGGCAGGAAGACGCCATCCACTGCCCCTGCTGTGATCGCAGTCATCGCGTCGCCCGGCCCCATCTCCTTGATCACAACATCATCGGTGCTGACGTTGTTATCCATCAGGAATTTCCGAAACACGGTGTCCTGAATCGAGCCCGGCGGGAACGTTGCGATCGTAAGCCCGCGAAGGTCGGATGGCGAGGTGTAGTTGATCTCTGGCCTGAGCACGAGATCAGATCCTTGGGTCTGCACAGCAGCAACGATCTTCGCATCGAGCCCTTGCGCGATCGCAGTGATCGGCGGCGCAGCGCCAACGTACGCGATATCGAGGTGGCCGCCCATCATGGCAACCATCTCTGGCGGACCTGATGGAAACTCGCTGTCAGAAACTTTTGTGATCCCGAACTCTGCAAGATCCTCTTTCCACCAACCCTTCTCCATCGCAACCATCTCTGCGATCTGATGGGTGCTTGGCTGGTATCCGATACGGAGATGCGTCATTGTTGCTTCTTCTGCCCCGGTTTCGTCCACCCCGTTCTCTCCCGGACTTTCGACGCATCCGGAAAAGGCAGCAAGCAGCAGTACCATCAATATTAGAACAGTTTTCTTCATTTGTAGCCTCCTGTTTTAGGATAGGGTCATCTCAGCCAGTTTCATACTCGCCAGTCTGTCGTCAGTCCCGGGCTCAACGATGAAGACGCGGTTGCCGTTCGACCAGACATAACCGTATCTTAGGTCATCGCTTCCAAGTGGTTTCCTCCGAACCTCGGTCGCCTCGTGCTCGTTAAATGTCACCTTCCCGAATCGAGAGACGGTCTGTGACGGGGGCTTTGCGAAATCTGGCTGGTTCTTGTAGTTCTCGACAGCGTTCGCGGCATTCATCGAATCGGTGCACTCGATGACGGTTACAAAGACTGAATATGTCTTAGCTTCGAAGTCGTAGACCCCCTGAACTGCCTTTATTTCTCCGACGCTTAAGTTTCCAGCGATCGTTGACAGTGCGTCCTCGGTTATGTTCATCGACCCTGACGTGTTTTCATCGATAATTGCTATCAGTTTAAACGTCCCTGGGAGATTCTCCGTTGGGATCATGCCTGCGATGCCTTGCGGTATTGCTGGCGTCTGGGTGGGGGTCGGTGTTGATGTCGGTATCTCCGGCTCGTCCGGCACGATGCACGCACACGCGGCAACTGCCAGAAGGATTATCATTATTATCTTGATTGCTTTCATGTTGTATCTCCTTTGTCGATATTCCTCTCCTGAATGAGTCGCATGACATCATCAAGGTCATCGATTCTTCTGAATTCGCTCTCTTCGATCAGTACAGTTCCATCGATCTGCGTATGTCTGCACTCTCCTTTCACGATGTACACAGATTTAGTTCCTGCAACGGATGAGATGCTGCTCATCAAGCGGGCATTTCTCACCATCGTCCGGTTGTACGTGCTGAACCCGGTCAGCATCGTATTATCTCCGCTATCGTTGGATATGGCGCTAAATGGTGCCTGTTTCGCAGGAAATACGAAAAATCCGAGCGGTGTGAGCAGCAACGAAACTTCATTCGGTTCGGACTGTTCCGGCGTACGATCCTGTTTGGCTCGATCTTTTTCTGTCGAGAGTATCTTGATCGGGCAGACCAGTTCGGCATCGAGGATCTCTTCGAGACGGAGTACCACATCGATCGATGCATCCGTCCTTCCCTCCTCGTACCTGCTGACCGTTCTCCGCGATATCCCAAGTTCGGTTGCAAGTTCCCCAAGCGAGATATTATTAGCGGTGCGAATGCTTTTCAGGCGTTCGCCATCGATCTTGATGTAGAGTCCGCCCGGTGCGGCATGAACCAGCGGGGGAACACCCTCGATAAAACAGTCGCGCAGCGTGCCAGGATTGATCGACGGGATGCCGTATCTGAAATATGTCACGCCATCCGCAAGCGTCTGATCGCGCGACTTGCTCCCTATGACAAGCGGGCTCCCATCCAGAAAACCGGAGAGGTGCCGCATCTCCCGCGCTGTCTCGGCACTCAACCCATCGATGTTTGAGAGTACGCGGAGTAACAACAGGATGTTGCAGCGCCGCGCAGCCAGATCGAAACTTCGAGGTCGGATATTGCACCGATCCGAGAGCGTAAAACCGGCTTTGCTCAGGATATCGATAACCTGGAGTGTTAGCGCCTCCTTGTTCATCAGAGTTTCGTATGCTGCGACATACCTATAAATGTTTGGTGTGTGGCGGCTTTGGGCGTATTATTCGACCGTCGAGCATCATACATAGCAGTACAAGGTTTGCATATAGCTATAGCGCTACATCACCCACGCCACAGCCACCAGTAGCGCACCCAATCTCGCGATCTCATTCGTAGCCCCTATCACATCGCCGCTGATGCCACCGAAGTTGCGGTTTGCGGTTCGGAGAACGACGAGCGACAATGCGATTGCGCTGCCGAGCATCGCAACACCGAGCACGGGCAGACCTGCGCCCGCACCCATGCCAACATACATACCGCCACCCACGCCCGCGAAGACGAGCACGCAGACCGCAGCCGAGAAGATTAGCCCGATTGCGAACTCACGAAATCCGGTCTCATCGATCATGATCGACCCAAGCCCCGGGTGGATACTCTTCCCGAACGCCGAGATCGTGAGCATCGCCTGTTTTGCGCTCACCTCAGAAGCGATCATGACCGCCAGAAACTGATAGCCGACGCCTACCGGATCACGCCCCAGTATCCCACTCATTGCTGCGAACAATCCGAGAACCGCGATCACACAGAAGACGACCCCTCCGATTCCAAGCGAGACGTCGCGCATCGCACCAATCTTCTTTTCGCGTGAACCGTGCGCAACGAACCCGTCACCGAAATCGGAAAGCCCGTCAAGGTGGTTGATGCCTGTGAGGTAGTAGAGCGAGGCTACGATCATGACCGAAGCTGCCTCTGGCGGCAAGAGCGACCCGAAGAGATAGCCGATCCCGCCTACCAGAAGCCCGATGACCGCACCGATCACCGGAAAGAGATACAGCCGCTTACCAAGGGCAGCGAGCCCTTCCATGCTGATGCCAACAGGGATCGTGGTCAGGAATCCAAGACACGACCGGGCAGCAAATAGGAAGTCGCCCACTTATACGACCCCCATCTCCGAGAGGCGGGTTGGCAGATACGTGTCAGTCACGAAATCCAGACCCTTCCCGGCAAACGCCTGCTGCTCGGATTTCTTCCCGAGTTTGAGCTGGAGATTGATCTGTTCCTTCCAGTACTCGGTATCGAATCTCGGATCGGTGAGTTCGCTTTTTAGGGCAGCGATATCCTGATCTGTCAGTTTATCAGTGGAAAGAGAGTACTCAACGATATCTGCCGGCTGCACGCCAAGAAAGAGTGCTTTCGGTGCTGCAAGATATTCAGAGAGGTGCGCACTCTTGATCGACCCGTAAGCAACGCTTGCATAGATCCGGTAACTCCACGGATCGCCGTCTGTGAAGACGACGACAGGGAGTGACAACTCCTCGCTCATCCGTTTTATCATGCGGCGGGTGCTGCGTGCTGGCTGACCCTTCAGGTGCACCAGAATCGCATCATACTCCTCATCAAACCCGTTCTCGATCAACCTGGCATACATACCGCCGGTCTCGATCGCAACAACGAGTTTCGCATCGTGATCCTTGAATCTGACGTTGTCCACGTTAAACGGTATCTGATATCCGCTCTCGCCAACATCCTCCCGGCAGTGGATGAGGCGCTCGCCCCGTTTTGTCTCTTCGAGCAGGGACAGGGGTCCGAAGATCGTTGCACCGTCCTCCTCAGGTCGGATATGGAAATCCTCCCGCTGGAGCGCAGTGATGATCTCGAGATCCTCGATCAGCCGGTCGCTCTCTGACTGTTGCTTAAACTTTGCGATATCCCAGTTCTCTGATATGTAATAGAGTTCTCGCAGCGTGGATCCGCGGTTGTGCCTCAAATGCTCGTTTACGAGTAGTTCTATCGAATACGCCATCTTCAGGAGATGATACGCGCCCTTTACAGTCTTTGCACTCCGCATGCTGGTCTGATCTCCGTATACCCAGACCTCGCTGTCCTCATTGTACTCGATGTTCTTCTTCGTTCTCGTGGATATCATGATGTTCGGGATTGTTCCGTTCTCGAACTGGTCGTAGAGATCCTCTATCATCTCAAGCAGTGTCTTCTCTGCGATGTGGTTCTCTATCATACCATCACCCCGAGATCCTCCGGATAATTCACATTCAGAAACGTACGCAGATCAGGATCGAACCTGCGCAGCGATTCCACAGGCACGAATACGACCCCCTCCAGTAACGATATCGCTCCGCGGATTGTATGCTCCCCCTTCTCCATAGCATCGCGACACGCATCTGCCATCGATCTGCCATATACTGCATGGAGCGGTTCAAGCGTCCCATCCGGATGCTTCGGGATTGCGACATCGCTATTATTCGCCTCTGCGCATCCAAAGAGCGCATCGAGCACCTCCGGATTGACGTAAGGCAGGTCACATGCGAGACAGATCGAATACTCTGATCTCGATGCGCTCAATCCCGCAAGAATCCCTGCAACTGGACCATATCCACTGACCGGATCGCATACGACCTCTGCACCGTCAGGAATCGCTGAAAGTGCTGCAAGTGATTCGCGCTGTGTAGAGTCCCGTGCAGCAATGATGATCTCATCCACGACTTGCGAGATGCGACCAGCCATCCTCCGAACCATCGGCACTCCATCGATGGTCAGCAGTGCTTTGTCCTTCCCGAAACGTCTGCTTCTGCCGCCGCAGAGGATGATTCCGGTTCTCATCTCACATCTGGTCCAGTTGTTTCATTATCGCGATTGCCTGCTTCTCGTATTTCGATGATAGCCGCTTGTAATCAGCATCTGAAACCGCGCCAGCGTCACGGTCCTCTTCCAGTTTATTAAGCACGGCAAGAATCGCTCTCTTCTTCCGTATCAGATCCTCTTCAGCCTGGGTGACCTCGGTGATGATCTCATCCATTTCATCCCAGTCGCCCCCTCTCGCCTCTTTATCATTCTCCTTATCCCCGCTGCAAACAGAGCAGGACACACATGAGAGTTTATTTCCGCCTTCCTTCTCCCGCATTTTGTTATTCTTGACATGGATTATCGGATAGCTCAGCGCAGCGATGATCAGCACTGCAATGATTCCATATACGATCCATTTATCCATATTAGATGGCTGTGGCTGCGATGTCTTCACGTGCAACTCCTTAAACGGCACGCCATTTGCCCATACATAAAGAGCTCCGCCAGCCCTATCTTCTGCAGGATCCTGTTTTATCGCCACTCCATTCTCATCTGTCAGTTTGATGCTGCCGCCGCCTGTGCTGGCATTCAGCCTGAACGAGGCGATCGGATAATGCATAACCGCTGGATCGAGGTTCTTTACAAACTCGTCCGGTTCGGTGATCGGAACGGTGTATGTTATGGAGTACATAGCCATCGATCCGGGTGCAATCGTTGCATTCCAGCAGAGAGTCTCCCCCTCGTGTTCATACTGGACCTGGATCGAGGAGGCATTCATGATTTGATGCCCCATCTTGCTCACATGCATGATCTCCGCATTCTCAGGGATCGCGACGCAGAGATCGTCTGTGTGATTCACATCTCCGTTGTTTTTGAATACGACAGTTTCCCGGGCTATTGCAGGGTCCCCATCAACATTGTAGCTCAGATCGACCAGATACTCTCGTATAACCACATCCTGCACCGCATACTGCGGAGAACCTACTGCCTGGGGGGCAAGGGAGAGCAATAGCATGCATATCAATAGTATTTTCTTCATCATTGTGATTCCTTGTATTCTATATTCTGGTGGGGTTGCGGCGATTTATAAAAGTATGCCTGAAAGCACGTCTGCCCGGAAAGTCACCGGCACCCACAACATAAGTAGGGGTCGTTGATCACGAATCCACACCCATCACCTGTATCCGTAAAATCGATCACGATGTTCTGCATCGATGGCGCGATCTTCTCGTCGATGAGCGTCTTAATCCCGCCGAGATCGAGCACAATGTCACGGTCGTGCCGGGCACTGTCCAGTTCAAGACCATAAGTTATGCCATGATCGCCCACTCCTGCCACATATATTCGCAGACCGCAATCGGCATGTTCCGGTCTGGTTTCGGCTTTGGAGATGGTTTTCAGTTCATCTACTGCGGACTTGGTGATCGTTACCACGTTTGCCACCCTTGGGTTGCAAACGGGCTCGAAGGGATTCGAACCCTTGGCGAATGGGTTAAGAGCCCACCGCTCTGCCTGGCTGAGCTACGAGCCCGTCTGGACGTGATCTGTTGGGTCATGTATGATATAAACCTTTGGTGAGCGGGGGCTACCCATCGCACCGGCGCGGGATCACCGTCATCAGTAGCGCTTTTTGTGCGTGCAGTCGGTTCTCTGCCTGATCCAGCACGACCGAATGCTCGCCATCCAGCACCTCGGCAGAGATCTCCTGCCCGCGATGCGCTGGCAGGCAGTGGAGCACGATACAATCGGATTTTGCATGACTCAAAAGATCGCTGTTGATCTGGAAACCGGAAAAATCCCGAAGCCGCTTCTCCTCTTCCTTCTCATCCCCCATCGATACCCAGACATCGGTGTACAGGACATCAGCGCCGGATGCCGCCTCGATCGGGTCGTCTGTGATCAAGACATCGCTTCCGAGTTCGTTAGCACGAGCCACAACCCTCGCATCCGGCTCGTACCCGGCAGGGCACGCTACCGAGAGGTTCATGCCGGTTATTGCGCTTCCAAGTATCAGTGAGTTGCAGACGTTGTTCCCGTCCCCGATCCACGCGATGCGCAAGCCCTCCAGATCCCCTTTGCGTTCCCGGATGGTCAGCATATCTGCAAGCAACTGGCACGGATGCTCCATATCGGAGAGCGCATTGATCACAGGGATATCTGCGCATCTCGCAAGTTCACGTACGGTCTCGTGGCTATAAACCCGCGCCATGATCGCATGGACGTACCTTGAGAGCACGCTTGCAGTATCGCAGATCGTCTCGCTCCGCCCGAGCTGGAGGTCAGCGTAATTCAAGTAGAGCGCATGTCCTCCGAGTTCGGTCATCGCAACCTCAAAGGAAACCCTCGTGCGTGTGGACGGCTTTTCAAATATCATGGCAAGACTCATGCCTTTGAGCACATCCGTATGCTGACCACGTCTCTCTTTCATCCGGGCAGCCAGATCGAGGAGCTTATGTATCTCCTCGCGCCTCATGTCGGATATGGAGATGAGGTGCATCATGCGCGTCACGCAGTTGTGACCTCGCAGCCGTTCTCGGTGACGATCACGGTATGCTCTGCCTGGGATACAAGCGCACCGGTGACCTCCCGCAGGATAGGATACGGTTTGATGAGTCCTGCTTTTGTCAGTTGCCTGAATGTGAGATCGAGCTTCTCTCCGGAAAACCATCTTCTCGCAAACGGGAGGGTTTTATACTCCATCATCTCCGCGAGCAGTTTCCTTGCTCTTGGAATGCGCGGAAGTTGGAGGTTTTCTGTCGTAACGTGGTATATCTCCCATCTCGTTGCATCCCTGACTTTTCCTTCCCCTTCGGTAGCAAACGGCTCGATTGCGACAACCTGCCCCTCGTAAAGCACGGTTCCGGTGCGTGCAGGTACGTTCGGGATGCTTGGTGGTACATGTGCCTGGTATTGTGCGAGTCCGTGTCCTGTGAGGTTTGAGATCGGTCTGTATCCGAACTCACTAATCGCCTCCTCGATTGCCGCCCCGATCTCCCTTGTATCGATTCCGGCGTGGATCATACCGATTGCGCTCTCAAGCGCTGCCCTCGACGCGTCCACGAGTTCGGGATGGTCTGAAAGATCGACCGTCACGGCAGAATCCGCTATATATCCATCGACGTGGACCCCGATGTCGAGTTTTACCATATCCTCGCCGAATACCGCTGTATCGCCTGTGCCGGGCGTGTAGTGCGCAGCATCCTCGTTTAGCGAAAGGTTGCACGGGAATGCGGGCTGTCCGCCGAGATCGCGTATCAGATTCTCTGAAAAGACCGCGGTCTCAAGGATGCTCGCTCCGACTGTTATTCTCTTCGCGGTCTGCTCCCGCACCTCTGCAAGGATAGCTCCCGCCTGCCGATACTTCTCTACCTCTTCAGATGTGTAATATGTGTTCATGGTACCCCTAAAAAAATAAGACCGCCCGCAACGATTGATTCGCCGGGCGGTAAGCGTTCAAACTGGAATTTCAGTCCAGTTTGAGTATATCAAGTGCTCTTTTGATGTCTTCTGACTTAACCGTCTTTCTGCCCGCGTGTTTCGTCTCGATGATCGCTTCCTTAGCGATTTTCATCCCGATCTTCTCGAGCTCGTCGGTTAAAGCGCTGCGTGCCGATTCGCTGACCCTGATGTCGCCTTCGGATGCAGCCCGTATAAGTCGCTCAACTGGAGCCAACGGTAGTATTTTCTTTGCCATTTGTTCTTACCTCCTTTTGTGGTACGGTTCCGTCCGCAATCGAACGGTATGTGTTCGGTTTCATGCACCGACACCAAGTATAGAATTATGCACAGAATAGAACCCTATTCCATGACCATATCCATACTTGGTATTGCTATGAACTTACTTTTTGAAATAAGTCCTATATATACTTTTTGATCCACATCTGCGCAACATTGAAAAATATCTTTGAGAAATTCAATTTATGCTCTCTCGACATGATGAATCATGCCGTAAAGACATTCATTGAAAAGATTCATAGAAACGATCATAAGATATTGGAACGAAGGGGAATTGAACATGATAACCATAACAGGGCTGAAACTTGCGAACCCAACGATCCTTGCCGCTGGAATCCTTGGCAGTACCGGCGCATCGCTCCTGCGAGTTGCAGGCAGCGGCGCAGGTGCAATCGTCACAAAATCGATCGGATGCGCGCCCAATTCCGGGCATCCAAACCCGAGCATGGTAAAAATCGAATGTGGTTTCCTTAACGCGCTTGGTCTGCCGAATCCAGGGTATCAACAATATCGCGAAGAGCTGGTGACTGCAAAGAAAGGCAAAGTTCCTGTGATTGCAAGTATCTTCGGCGGAAACGCATCCGAATTCGTCGAGGTTGCGCTTGGACTCTGTGATCTTGCAGATGCGATCGAACTGAACCTCAGCTGCCCGCACGCAGGCAGATACGGCGCGTCCATCGGCATCGACCCGTCCCTTGTCAGGGAGATCACATCTGCGGTCAAGGACGCGGTCGGCATCCCGGTATGGGCGAAACTGACGCCGAATGTCACAGATATCACAGAGATCGGGCTTTCTGCACAGGAAGGAGGCGCGGATGCCGTTGTTGCCATCAATACCGTGCGTGCAATGGCTATCGACATCGAATCGGGATTTCCGATACTTGGCAACCGGTTCGGTGGACTTTCAGGAACTGCGATCAAGCCGATTGCCGTGAAATGTGTCTACGATCTGTATGCTGCGCTCGACATACCAATAATCGGGGTCGGCGGGATCTCTACGTGGCAGGATGCGGTCGAGATGATGATGGCTGGAGCAAGCGCTGTACAGGTCGGGTCTGCGGTGTGCGGAGGGATTTCGGTCTTTGCAGAGATTGCGGACGGGATCCAGGATTACTGCCGGATACACGGGCACGAGGTCCCGGATATCTGCGGGATCGCGCATGAGATGTAGTATCGGCAGATGCAAGGATTCGGAATAGCAGGCACGTTCGATACAGTCTTTCCAGACCTTAGAAAAATCTGTGGTAACCAAATTCGTGCGATTTATCCATTCGTTTGCATTCATGTTTGATATAAGCTCCAGAGCCAAGTTGGCAGCCCTATCACGTACACAGTATTAATAGAGTTGATCGCAAGACAAACGAACAACGTGAACTAACAAGAGGTGAAGAAGAGATGAAAGTATGTATTCCAACAGAAGGAGAAGGCGGAATTGACGATCTTGTCGGTCAGCATTTTGGCAGGGTTCCAACCTATACGATCGTCGATCTCGACACGAATGAGGTTGAGGTGACCCAGAATACCAGCGAGCATATGGGCGGCGTCGGGCTGCCTCCGGAGTTCATATCAAAGACCGGTACTCATGTCATGCTCTGTGGGGGGCTTGGACCGAAGGCTGTTACGATGTTTGAGCAGTTCGGAATCGACGTCTTCGTGGGTGCATCAGGTACGGTGCGCGATGTAATCGAGGCATGGCAGCAGGGGCAGCTTATGGAAGCGACCGATGAGAACGCTTGCAGAGAGCATCGGCACTGATCTTTACGGCTCACTAGCCGGATATACAAAGACCCTATCCGGCACCACCCTACCCCGGAACCGCTCAAGGTACTCTGATGTGCACTGGAAGGGTCAAGGTCTGCGAAGAGATCTGGATATAGCCACTGCGCCATATATGCGGCACCGGTGATATATCCGGCGCTCTGTCTGGCTCCAATCTGCAAAAACCCCTCCCTCTCACTTCGAAGATCCACTCAACCACCAATCCACACTTACGCCAGACATTTCTTCACAAGAGCGACGCACATCTCTTCAAAACCCCTCTACAATCCCACCTATAACACATACCCATCGGACCGTACAGTCCCCGCAAGTTTGTGGGCGCTCTATTGAACCCGCCACTGTTTTTTAGCCCTGCCGTATCCGATGCCACTGCAGATATGCTATGATTTTTTTGAAACTACGAGTTTGCCTACATTCTATGAATGGCAAATTAGGTATGCAAATATCCTGCCCTATAAAAACTCGACTAAATTCAAAAACCCGAACAAATCAGGATTCCTAAGATCCTGGACCTGAACACACATAGATCCCTCTGAGTGGGAAAATGATGTTCAGATGACAACGATCGAATCCATTCTCGCAGTCCCTTTTAGTGTCCAGTAGCCGCATGTGCTACAGATCTGTATATGCCCGCATACGTACAGACATTTTCCGCACTTCGGGCATCTGGTCAGTTGTTGTACGTTTTCCATGAGATTCACCGATTCGACTTTCGCATCGTTTTGAGATGCTGACACCATTTGTCCTGATTTGCAGCATACCGCCGGGGGGTGTGTATGAGTGATTACCCCATCCCCTACCCCACCCCCTGTCCACCCCCGTACCACACTCCCGCATCAAACCATCCAGGAGGCGATATATGTCGCTACATAGATGCGGGTTTTTCGAGTCTACCGCAAGCGTATGCCTGCATCCGGTAAGTTGGATGTTAGGTGTGCAAATAGTTGTCCCTACAAATATTAGGTTTTGAATGAAAATCCAAACTTATTGAGATTCATCGTGCAGGAATCTCCCGCCACATCACCACTGCCGATTGCGCCCCCATAAAGAGACTTTTCGAAGAGATGTATTGTTCAATCACCTCCTTCATGTGATGATCAACTCTGCGTATTTGCCAATAAAACTCGCTATGTACCTGCAATATATGAGGGAACGGAGATGGGTTTTTCATCCGTTCCACGAGGTGCTCCAGGGCACCTTCTCACAGGTTTTCACTCTTCGTCTTCAACTTCTTCACTTGCCGCTTTGGCTTTCTTGCATCTGCAATGTGCGCAGTTTCCGTCGCATTCACAACCCATGGTACTCTACCTCCTTTTATGTTTTAGAGGATTATGATGTTAGGTATGGAAATAAGTTGCCCTAAAAAAGTTAGGTTTAGCGCAAAAACCCGAAACATCATTCACACCTTCGTTCGCCGCCTCCAGAACACCGCGGCAGCCGCAACAAGAAGAAGTAACCCGGCGGCGACAACGACCTTCCATAAGCTACCATCCTCCACAACAAACGAGACCGGCACCCTGACGCCTGCGCCAAGACCAAGCCCCCCTGCGCCGCCTCCGGGCGGATGAGCCGTGATCAGGATGCTTCCCTCATGCTCGCCGGCTTCTGCATGATCTACCGATACCACAACAACCCTGTTCTCCTTTGCAGCAAGATCGAACTCCAGAGGGTCCACGGTAAGATTCACTCCTTCTACCGTGAGTAAAACCCGTTCTGCCGCGTCACCGGTGTTGATTACGTACAGCTCTCGTACCGCTCCATCTTTCAGGCTCACCACTCCAAAATCGATTCTGTCGGGCGATGCGCCAACACCGATCCCCGATGCTTGCGGGATCAGCAGGAAAAGAAGGAGAAGGGGGATTATCCCCCTACGACTCGCTCTCTGCAACGAAGAATATCGTTCCATCATACTTTCCTCCTGCCCAGTCAGGCACCACAAGATTTGCGAGAATCTCGTACTCATATCTGAAGTCTGATGTATCTGATGGCACCACGCCTGAGAAACCACCGATCTCCAGGCTGTTTAACCGGAGTGACTCGTTGTAGAACCCATCACCGTCGTCCAGCAGCATTGCAGAGACCTTTGCAGAACTTGCCCCGGTGTTTACGACTGTGATGACCTGATTCTCAGAGGTCATCCCTGCTCCGACCTTCCCGAAGTCAACGATTGTTGTCGGAACGGTCATCGAGATCGCGGGGATGATCTCTGCTGTGAGTTCTGTTGAACTCCTTCCTTCGATGTACTCGACCTCAAAGACCTCCTCTGCCGGCAGATAGAGAATCTTTTCCTTAAGCTCACCCTTCGCAAGTTTGAACGCGGACTTCTCATCTGGCGTTGCAACCTTTGCCTTGCACCTCTTTCTCATCTCAAAGAAGCCGTCAGGGAAAAGACCATCCTTCACGCTGACAACAACCGTGTCGCCGGTCGATTTCTCGATGAACCCGTATTTGTAGTTCTCCGCAGTAAGATTCACGATATCAGTTCCCTCCGGAAGCTCGACTGTGATGTCATCGCTTGAGTTTAAGATGTACTCAAACGTCTCGGTGTGCCCGTCGGACGGGTGTGCGCTGACAATCTCCAGATCGCCGCGTGCCGGAACCCCGTCCCACGCCAAAAACGCAGTCTGGCTTGCCTTAAACGCTGCTGCAACGCACGGGCAGATGTGACCGTGTGCAGCACCCACATCATCCAGCGAAATGTCCAGAAGTTCTCCTGTTTCGCCATATATCCGGAGCGTAAGATCTGTGAACTCCTCCGCAGCGACGATCTCGATCCATCCAGCGACATTCGGATGCGGCGTAAGCGCACTGCCGTCGTAGGCATAAGTCAGGTTCTCAAGCAAACCCGGAATCTTCGTGCCTGTGAAGTATCCTTCGCTTACCATCAGCGGGACGACGACCGGGTCCGTGGCGTCTGAAACGACCGGTCTTAATGTGAATTCAGGGTGAAGCGTCCCGTTGTGGTGGATAAACGCGGCTTCTGTGCCGCTAAGCCCGATCGCCGGATCTCTCCAGTATGCAAGCTTCAGCCGCGCCTGATTGGCAAGCGATGACGTGCTGTTCACCCATCCGACAAAGTTATCCCCCTCCGCGGTCCCGTGCGCAACGAGAACGAGCGTCTCTCCTTTCGGATCTGCGCAGAGGTCAGCCGTGCGATCCGCAACGATCCCTGCCACAAGCCAGTGGTCATCCATCGCAGCGGTGAGGATGATCTCTGCATCGGTCTCGACCGGCACAAGTTCCTCTTCCACCCCCTCTTCCAGTCTCCCCAGCGCTCGCATATCCCCGTCAGCGTCAGCCTCGAGCGGCACATGGGATATTGCGTATCGACCGCCCGTAGAAACGATAGACCGCTCCATCTCCACGCCCTCGACAACGACGTGCTCAGCTGTCAGCGGAAGCGTCTCCCGAAGCCCGAGCACATACTCGATCTCCTGGATATGGCTGCTGTGTGATGAAACAAAGAGCGGTACAGCGATGATCTCTGTGACCCCGGCATCATCAAGTCTCTCGACAGCGAGGTTGATCGTCTCATTTGGTACAAACTCGAGGAACCCGAGTTCGACCGGATACGGCAGATCCACCTCATCAGTCGCATTCCGCACCGGGCCGCACCAGCTCTCGCTCGGGCTTCCATGTGCTACGACGAGGACTCCGATCTTTTCATCCGCCCCGCCATTCTCGTAAGCTCCGGCAACAACAGGTGCGATCGATGATAACAGGATCGTTATCAGCACGAGTGCCGACAGAGTTCTTCTAATTGCCTTAAATCTTGTATCTTCCATATTAAACCTCCTTTTGGGTGCATCTATGTGGGCAGTTAGGTTTGCAAATAATTAACCCTAATAAAGTTAGGTTTTTGAGAAATACCTACAATGCGCAGACGGGGAAGAGAATTACTTCCATTCAGCCAGAGAAAAAAAAAGAAATCGATCGCGCAATCACTCGCAGCCGGTTAACCGTTTGTATGGCAAATGAAAGGGCAGAGCATCAAGGAATTCCGATCATCCGGTGCAGTTGCGGAATCATGCGGACATCAGAGAGGTGCGTGCCTGCAAAGTCCATCAGATCGAACAACTGGCAGAGATCAACATTCACAGGAGTTACCGGCTGCATGACCAGCGGAATCGAATCATCGATGGCTTTGATTCCAAAAACCGCGCCACTGATACTTTTTTCCGTAGTTTCGGGAAGAACAATGATTTTGACAAAGGTTTCGACACCCGATGCATGGAATATCTCGATCGACTCTAATTCAGCATCTAAAAGACCCCCGTAATCCCCGGTTGCCCTGTGTTCCGGGAGTTTGATATCACATGCAGCGATATCGATGTGATCTACTATCTTTCTGGCAGAATCAGGGATGCCTGCGTTCGTCTCCAGGTATATCGGTCGTGAAACACCCCTCGCAAGTTCCCTTATGAAATCGCAGTGCAACAGCGGCTCTCCCCCTGTCAGACTGATGCTTCGGGTAGCGGGAGTCCACAGATCGTCGATGGCATCGATCACAGCATCCACGCCGAGCGGATTGTCGATATACCTGTCGGGAACCCGGCATCTCTTTGCCGGAACCCTTGCCGCTCCGGTATCGCAGTATTCACAGTGCAACTGGCAGCCGCAGAACCTGACAAAGACCTGTCTCACGCCGGCGCTGGTCCCCTCGCCCTGAACCGAGTTGAATATCTCGTAGACGTTTGCGTTCATCGTTAGAATAGTTTCAAGTGTGTTCCGATACCTTCCCGGACCGCCTGCTGATAGACGTGGTTTGCCGTCGAGACGTCCTGTATGGCAAGCCCGGTCGAGTCAAAGACCGTGATCTCGTCATCATCGGCTCTTCCCGGCTTTATCCCTGCGACGATCTCACCAAGCGTGCCGTAGATGTCCCCCTCAGATATGATACCCAGTTTTAGCGGGACATTCACCTCGCCAGAGTGGAATGCCTGCGCAGGATCATCGATCACGATTCGGGACCGCCTGAGAATCTCCGGGTCGAGTTCCTCCTTGCCTGCTGCATCAGCGCCGATGGCATTGATGTGCGTACCGTCCCGCACCCAGCCATCCGCCACGATCGGCTCCCTAACCGGTGTCGTCGTGACCAGAATATCGCAGTCGCAGACCTGCCGGATGCCGTCCACCACCGTGATGTCGCAGCCGATATCCTTTGTGTCATCTATGAATTGCCTGCAGGACGCATCCGAGCGATCGGCGATCTTGACCGCCTCGATGTTCCTGACCTCGCAGATCGCACGCAACTGGGTTCGCGCCTGCCGCCCGGCACCGACCATGCCGACCACAGCGGCGTCGGTTCGTGCGAGGCGGTCCGCAGCCACGCCCCCCGCAGCACCGGTTCGCATATCTGTCAGGTACGTGCCGCCCATCACGGCAAGCGGCGCCCCGGTCTCTATCGAGTTTAACACGACGACCGCCATCACCGTGGGTAGTCCAGCCTTTGGGTTGCCGGGGTGCACATTGACGATCTTGACACCTGTGATCCCTGCCGTCTCAAGGTACGCGGGCATGGTGCGGAGGTCACCTGTTGGGAAGTACAGGTACGACTTCGGAGGCATCTGCACCCTGCCCATGCCGTGCTCCAGAAAAGCTTCCTCAACAACGCTGAGCGCTCCCGGCATGTCGAGCAGTTCGGTAACGTCGCCTTCGTTCAGGTATAGTAGCTCCATCGGTGAAG
Source organism: Candidatus Methanogaster sp. (assembly GCA_013572355.1). Lineage (GTDB taxonomy): Archaea > Halobacteriota > Methanosarcinia > Methanosarcinales > Methanogasteraceae > Methanogaster_A. The sequence continues at coordinate 599 of QBUV01000090.1, read as the reverse complement.
TGTTCTGGCAGCAGGGATGATAATTATTGCGCTTCCACATTTTCGAGAGAAGTGGGGGTCGGGGGGCATGGTCAGTCCAGTAGTAGACCCGTCCCGCCGGGCACGGATTTCATGTTTTATCGGCAAGTTATCGGCAATTCATCGGAAGTTTATCGGCAATGGGTGACGGGTGACTGCAACCTCTGGTTCGAGGTGCATCCCCTAAGGCGCCCTCACAGTCCTGCAAGGCTGTGGTTGAGGATATGGAGGTCGGTTAAATCCACGCATTATGATCCGATAACCCAAATCCCTTGCGAAACATTCAATATTCCAGTTGAATACAGTAAAACACTTGCGAGGTTGCTTATGAAATTTAAAGTACTGATCGAAAGAGATGAGGATGGCTACTATGTGGCTACGGTCCCGGCACTTCCGGGATGCATATCGCAAGGAAGAACTGAAATGGAAGCAAATCAAAATATAAAAGAAGCGATTGAATTGCATCTAAAGTGCCTTGCTGAAGATGGCGTACCACTCACAACCCGATCCGGTGTTAGAGAAGTTGCGGTAGCAGTGTCGCTATGAGCAAACTGCCGATAGTATCTGGTTCGGATATGGTA